>CAIVQM010000412.1 GCA_903908025.1 uncultured bacterium | reverse complement strand
GAAGATGAACATCACCACGAGATAGAAGGCACCCGTGATCTGTGCGAGCAGGGCCGCTGTGAACCGACCGGACAGCACATCAGCCATTTGCTCGTTCAACTTCACGCGGTAGGCGAGCGTGGTCGCATCACGTTGGCTGTAGAACCACGCCGGCATGCGGATGAGATGCCAGACGAAGTAGGCCGCGTTCAGGGTGACGGTGCCGGTCAGCAACCGGCGCAGCCCGAACAGCTGCAGGGCAGTGAGGATGACGGTGAAGGCGAGGGCAACCGTCAACCCGATCATGATTCCGCGCACCCCAGACGTGTCACCTCCGCTCAGGTAGCCATCGACGAAGAGCCGCATGAAGCCGGGGGCGGCCACACCGGGGATGATCAGGGCGAGCCCAGCGATGACGACGTAGGCGATGCCGGCCTTGGTGCGCGCGGCTCGCGAAGCCAGCAGCGACACCATGCCCGGCACCCGTGGACCGGGACGGAAGTCCGGGCCTGGCGCGATGGCCAGCACGCGCGGGCCTAGCAGGTTCGCGATCGACGCGGCCGACACCTCGACCCGGCCGTCGATCGGGTCGACGATGCCCCAGGCATCACCCCGGTGCCGATCGATGACCGCAACATGCGCCGTGCCCCAGCTGGCGATCAGGGGAAGCGGTGCATCCTTCAGCTCCTCGACACTGCCTTCACGAACGTGTGCAATGAAGCCGTAGGTCTCCGCTGCGCGAGCCAGCACATCGAGGTCGGTGCCATCGCGACCCACCCCGCACACCATGCGGAGCTCCTCCTGCCCGACCGCCAGACCATGCGAGGCGAGCACCATGCCGAGGCAGGTGACTCCCGTCTCGTTCTCACCCTGGGCCAGGCGAACCTCAACGGACATCAGATGCCGAGGAGGGTCGACAACGGTGTCGTACTGCCGAGGACGATGCTGCCGTTCCATGGGGTTCCGGCCAGGGGTGTGAACGGCGGGCCGGTGCCGACCGTCCAGGCGAAGCCCGATGGGTTGGTGGGATCCGGTTCCAACCGGATCCGCACCTCCACGACCGGCTCACCGATGTCCGTCGACGAATCGAACCCGGAGATGCTGCCCTCGAGCTGAGCCACCCGCGCATCGCTCATCGGCGAGGCACCCACCGACATCACGGTCCCGGTCAAGTAGCCGAAATCACCGACGGGAACGGAGTCCGGTGCGATTCGGGCCAGCTGCCCGACCTTGACATCCCCGACCGTCGAAACCGGCATCAAGGCGATCGCCTCGAGCGCCTCGCCGTTGTTCTGCAATGTGCCGACCGTGTCACCGACATTGACGAAGTCACCGACCTGCGTCGAGATCTCGATGATGACGCCCGTGACCGGCGAAAGTACCCGCAGCGACCGACCGGCATCATCCTTGACCACCGCGATGGTGTTGCCCGCCTGCACGGTCTCGCCAAGGCCCACGTATACATCGGTCACGGTCCCGTCGAGCGACGTGCCGATATTCACCGGGCCACCCTGCGTCGAGATGATGCCCGACGCCAGGACCGTCTTCGGCGCCCGTGCCAGCGCGGCCCAGGCCAGCACCCCGAACAGCAAAGTGACGACCGCGATCAGCAAGATCCATGTGCGTGGTCGAGCGAACTGGGCAATCTGATTGAGCCGCACCATCGGCGAGACTGCCGGCTCCTGTTCCACGCGGACGACCCTAGCCGTCCGGCTGCCCGGCCGTCGGCAGAGCGGCTAGAAGGCGAACGCCTCGGACTGGCAAGAAGCCCGTCACCCAATCACGACAGCAGGATCGGGTCGCCTCCCACGGCGATCGTGCCCGCCACCGGCGTGGTCGCACCCTGGAAGGCCGTCGCCTGCGTGAACCCCGCCGGCACCTTCAGCGATCCAGCCGAGGCATCGTCGGTGTAGGCGATGGAGAACGGCACGCCACCACGATCGAAGTTGCACAGCACCACAGCGGCTTCCGATGAACACCCGCTGAATCGCGCCCCCTCGACCCAGCCGCGAAGAGCGATGTACGCACGGGTCGACAGGTAGCTGTTCCACATCTGGATGCCGAGGAGTCGGTACTCCGCTGTCCACGCATACCAGTAGCTGCGCGCGATGCCGTAGCGCAGCGAGTCGAGGTACGTGCGGGAGACGTAGCCGGGGATCTCCGCATCCGGGATGGTGCGTGCGGCCTGGCCGCTGCCCGGGTTGGTGATGCCGTAGTTGATCTCCGTCTCCCAGATGGGCTTCGCCGGGGCCTTGGCGATGCGCAGTGCCGTCTTCATCATGCCGAGCAGATACGAGCGGTCCTTCGTCGTGCCCGCCGCCGTCGGATACAGGTGCACGGAGTAGGCGTCGACCGGCCAGTTCAGAGCGCCCAGGGCCGCCAGGTATTCGGGGTAGAACTCGGTGAAGCCCTTGACCCAGCGCGATCCAGTCGAGGCGGCGACTACCACGGCGCCCGGCTGTGCAGCCTTGATGATCGGGTAGGCACGGGCGGTCAGGTCGGCCAGCAACTCCGGGGTCCCACGCCAGAACTCCGAGATGTTGCCCTCGTTCCAGATCTGGTACGCCCCGATCCGGCCGCCATAGCGGGCAAGAACTGCGCGGATGTACTGCTCGAAGTAGGCGGGGTCAGTCATCGGCATCGACGAGCCCGGACCGGCGAACTCGTTGCCCGGCGCGGGGCCCACGGCCGCCCACGACGGCGTACCGCCGAGGACGAGCAGCACCTGCTGCCCGGCGCGTTCCGCCTGCGCGACCTGACGATCGAGGGCTTCCCACGTGTACACGCCGCGCGCCTTCTCGATCTGGTTCCACGAAGTCGAGGTGTCCCACAGTCGGACGGTCCCGGCACCCTCGGGCGCGCCCTGAACCGGATGGTTGCCGAACAGCGTCCCACTGACGATGATGCCCGCATCGGGGATGTCGGCGTCGTCAGGCAGGGTCGGTCGGTATGGGTTCGCGATGCGCAGCCCGGTCATCCGCTCGACCGGCTTGAGGCCCTTGCCCGTCACCGTGACCCGCAAGTACAGGCGGCCAAGAGTCTCACCCGTGGTCATGCTGAACTTCTTGCTGCCCTTGCCCTTGACGGCCCAGGTGGAGACGGGCGTCCAGGTCGCCTGATCCCAGGACGTGCTCAGCGCAGCGGTGCGAGCAACGGCCGGATTGGCATTGGCCACATCCACCGTCAACGGGAAGCTGCTGTACCCGAGCGCCTCAGCGGGGACCGTGAGAACGATGGGCGGCGTGCGCCTCGGCGCAGCCGAGGCCGGCGCGGCAGACAACAGGCCTGCAAGCACGCCGACACACACAAATACCGCGGCTATCCGTCGCATCCGGAGGCTCCCTGAATCGTCCGGCCGCCAGAGGCGGTGTACGCCTCAGAATAGCGGCCTACGCCTCCGAGTAAACGGCCGACGGGTCGTAGCCGTAGAAGGCTGTCCGGGCGGCGCGGCGCGTCTGCGCCTCGTCCTCCATGGCAGTAGCGAACGCCGGGTCGAGCTCCGGAGACGGGACCTTGGTGACGGGGTTGCGCTCGAAGATCCACTTCTCCAGGGCCGGGCCGGATTCAAAGGAGTTGATGAGGCAGTAGCGCGGCTCGGTGCCGACATGCCACACGGAATGCCACATGCGCTCGGAGTCGACGACGAGCTGCGCACCGGCGCGCAGGGGTATGCGCGTCTCGGTGCTCGGATCGTTGATGTCCTCGCGCAGGACCATGAAGGAGCCGGGGTTGTCGGTCAGCTGCATGAACTGGCGGATGACCCAGCCCTCGCCCTCAGGATTGCGCCGGTTGTTGTCGTCGAGGTGCGAGTTGTAGAGCGAATCCGCGAAGCTGTTCGGCTGCAGCTCGATGATGCGGCAGCGGCCGACGCGGGCGTCGACCTCCTTGACGCGCTGCACGAGCGTGGGTGCCTTCGCGACCTGCGAGTCGATCCAGATGCCATCCTTGTCGCTGCGCGGCGGATCGCTGTGCCAGAAGGCGTTGCAGCCGATCTCGCCCTGCGCGCTGGCGAGCGGCGCGAACCGCGTATCGCCGGACGACTTCCAGTCGACGTACTCCAGGCTCATCCACTCCGACGGGTCAACCACACCGCCATAGGAGTCGAGAACTGCGTAGCCGGTCTCCTCGAGGACGGACATGCGGTAATGCGACACGGTGCCTCCTGCAATCGGAATTCCTCCCATTGTCAGCCCGGCGCGCCGGGGACTTTCGCGTCGAACGGCCCGTGTCGCTAGGGACCTTGGTCCCGTTCGCCGCGCACCGTTACAGTCCCGGCATGCCCATTGCCATCGGAAATCCCCTGCCCGACGTGACCGTCCGCATCATGGTCGACGACGCCCCCGTCGAGGTGTCGTCCCGCGAACTGCTCGGATCCGGACGCGTCGTGCTCTTCGCCGTGCCCGGCGCGTTCACGCCCGGATGCTCGCGTGTTCACCTGCCGGGGTACGCGACCCATGCCGCGGACATCGCCGGGAAGGGCGTCGACACCATCGCCTGCATCTCCGTCAACGACGTCTACGTCATGGACGCCTGGGGTCAGGCCCACGACGTCAACGCGACCATCACGATGATCGCCGATGGGGATGCGTCTTTCACGAAGGCCGTCGGCCTCGAGATCGAGGTCGATCGCAATGCCCTCGGGCTCCGCTCGCAGCGCTACGCGATGGTGCTGCAGGACGGCGTGGTCACCGACCTGCTGCTCGAGGACAACGGACTATCCGTCGCCAACAGCGCTGCGGAGTGCGTGCTCGGTCGGCTGTAGATCCAGCCGGCCGCGCCGGTCAGCGGGACGCGCGGCGGGTCAGCGTGCCGATGATCATGGCTGCCCCCCACGGACCCATCACCCAGATCGGCCAGTAGCTCGGGGCGTCGCCGCCCCCGGAGACCCACGTACCCAGCCAGATGACGTTGACCAGGATGCTGACGCCGGCCCAGGCCGCCCAGCCCTTGCGCATATTGCGATCCTGCTCGTCGTCATCGTCGGCCACGGCTACCCCGTTCGGCACGGGCACGGCAGGCGCTGCAGGTACCGGAGGCTGCACCGGGAGATCGCTGACGAGAGCCGCGAGTTCTCCGTAGGTACGTGCCTCATGCGCGGATGCCATCCGCGACTGGAACTCGTCGTTCTCGAGCCGTCCCTCGGCGTAGGCCTCGCGCATCAGCGAGATCGTGTGATCACGGTCCTCGTCACTGGCGCGAAGTTCGGGAGTGTCCGTCATGACTGCGAGCCTACGCTCGCTATCGATGTGAGCGCGTGTTACAGCCGCGCAGCGATCGCCGTTGCCAGCCTCATCGGCGCATCGGCGTGGTGCGACAGGAAGAGCGACGGCTCGGTGAGCTCGAGTTCGAGGAGCTGCGGCATCCCGTCAGGGCCAGGAATCAAGTCAACGCGGGCGTAGAGCACGTGCTCGAAACCACCGGGGATGCAGGCGACGATCCGGCGCGCAGCGTCGAACTCGGCGGACGTCGGGTCACGCGGGTCGATCTGCTCCTGCACGAACAGGCCCTCAACCCGCTCGCCCTCCACGCCGCGGGTGAGGAGCGGTCCCTTGCGAATAGCGTGCGAGAACTGGCCACCGAGGAACAGCACGGCCGTCTCGCCGATCGTGTCGACGGCCTCGAGGTAGGGCTGGATCATCACGGTGCGGCCCGCGTCGAGCAGACCGCGCACGTGCGCACGCGCTTCGTCGAGGGGCGCATCCGATGCGTAGCGCATGGTGTCGCGGGATCCGGCGGACACGGCCGGCTTCACGACGAAGTCGACGTAACCCTCGGCCGGTGACCATCCCGTCGGGTCATCGCCGAGCTCAAGGAACAGCGTGGGCACCACAGGCATGCCCTGCTCAGCGAGAGCGCGCAGGTAGCGCTTGTCGGTGTTCCACTCGATGACGGCTGCTGGGTTCAGCAGGAGCGTGACGGCCTCGACCGCGCGTGTCCAGGCGATGAATGCCGGTCGGTCCTGCGAGTAGTCCCATGTCTCGCGCACCACCACGGCGTCGAAGGACGACCAGTCGACGCTCTCGTTGGTCCACACGGCAGGAACGGCCGCGATGCCGAGTTCAGCCAGGGCCGGAATCAGCAGTCGATCCTCGTCATCCAGCAGCGGAAACTCGCGGCAGGTGGCAAGCGCGACGGACGGCACGGTGGACTCCTTCAGCAGGTGCGGCCACACTGCATCCCATGGCCGCCCGCAAGTATGCCCCGCCCCGCACGTGGGTCGCGGAGGGTGGTGACTGGCCCTATGGTCCCTTCACCGCGGATGCTCCGCCGTATGCCGTCGTCACCGCGGCCGTGGTGCGCGCGTACCGTCAGGCGGCCGGGTCGCGCAGCCTGCGGTCCGTTGCGGAACCTGCCGGCATCGACCCGACCAGCCTCAGTCGGATGCTGTCCGGCGAGACGGTCCCCGATGTGCACACGGTCGCCGTCCTTGAGGACGCACTCGACGCTGCACTCTGGCCGGAATACCCGCGAGGCTAGGCGCAAGCACCTAGCCTCGCGGGATTCCAGGCTGCGACTACTCCGTGATGGTGAGGGTGATGTCGCGCGTCGAGGCGTCGGGGTTGG
>CAIVQM010000411.1 GCA_903908025.1 uncultured bacterium | reverse complement strand
TCGGTGATGTGGCCTGCGGGCACCATGACCCAGACGGTTCGCGGAACGGGCAGGGCAGCCACGAGGTCGGCCATGCTGCCGGAACCGGTCGCCCCTTCGGCGGTGAGCGCGTCGACGGCAGCCTGCTGATGGTCGTACACGACGGCCAGGTGACCGTCGGCCATGGCACGGCGCACCAGATTGGCGCCCATTCGTCCGAGCCCGACCATGCCCAGGGTCACGCGATCCTCAGTAGCCACTTGTCCTCCTCGTTGGAACCCGTGGTCACGGTAGTGGAAGGCTGGGGGACATGACCCACGAGATCCTCGACCCGACCACCACTTCGGCCTGGCGTGACCTGCGCGAGCATGCGGCCCGGCTTGCCAGCACCACCATCCGCGACCTTGTCGAGGCCGATGCTGGCCGACCGGATTCGTTCGCTCTGGCGGCAGCCGGGATCTCGTTCGACGCATCACGCCAGCGCCTCGATGATTCGACGCGGACGTCGCTGCTCGACCTCGCCGCTGAGTGCGGGGTGTTCGGCCGACGCGACCAGATGCTCGCTGGCGTGCACATCAACGTCACGGAGGACAGAGCTGTCCTGCACACGGCCCTGCGGATGCCGGCGGCGTCGACGCTGGTAGTCGATGGCGTTGACGTCGCCGCCGACGTGCACGAGGTCCTGGCCCGCATGGGTGTATTCGCCGAGGCGGTGCGTTCGGGGGAGTGGCGAGGTGCCACGGGAGAGCGGATCAGTGCTGTCGTGAACATCGGCATCGGCGGATCCGATCTTGGCCCGGCCATGGCGCATATCGCCCTCGAGGCCTTCAGCCAGCGCGACATCAGCTTCCACTTCGTCTCGAATGTGGACCCCACCGACATGAGCGAGGCCCTGCACGCGCTTGACCCGGCGCGCACCCTGTTCATCGTCGCATCGAAGACGTTCACCACGTTGGAGACGATGACGAATGCCCATGCGGCACGTAGCTGGTTGGTGGCGACGTTGGGCGAGGACGCGGTCGAACGTCACTTCGTCGCCGTCTCCACCAATGCCGAGCTGGTCTCCGCATTCGGAATCGACACGGCGAACATGTTCGGCTTCTGGGACTGGGTCGGTGGCCGCTACTCGATGGATTCGTCCATCGGACTCAGCACGATGATCGCGATCGGGGCCGAGCAGTACGGGCAGTTGCTGGCTGGCTTCCACGCGATGGACGTTCACTTCGCCACGGCGCCGGCCTCGGGGAATGTGCCCCTCCTCATGGGGCTGCTGTCGGTGTGGAACCGCAACTTCCTCGACATCGAGACCACCGCGGTGCTCCCGTACTCGCAGTACCTCTCGAGGTTCCCCGCGTATCTGCAGCAGCTCACCATGGAGAGCAACGGCAAGAGCGTCCGGCTCGATGGCACGGCGGTCGACTACCAGACAGGCGGCATCTTCTGGGGTGAGCCAGGCACGAACGGCCAGCACTCGTTCTACCAACTTCTGCACCAGGGCACGAGCACCGTGGCCTGCGATGTCATCGTGGTGGCCCGCAGCGAGAACCCGCTCACCGATCAGCAGGACATCCTGGTCGCCAATGCGCTATCTCAGGCCTCCGTGCTGTCACTGGGTCGTACGGCTGCCGAGGTCGCTGCAGACGGCACCGCTGAGGCCCTCGTGCCGCACAAGGTGATGCCGGGCAACCGACCGGTGTCCGTGCTCATGGTGGAGCGGCTCGACCCGTTCACTCTCGGGGCCCTCGTTGCGCTCTATGAGCACAGCGTCTTCGTCCAGGGAGTCATCTGGGGTATCGACTCATTCGATCAATGGGGAGTCGAACTCGGCAAGAAAGTCGCGATGGGGATCCTCGGCGATCTGCTCGGCACCCAGCCCGCGTCCTTCGATGCGTCGACCGACGCCTCGATCGCCCGTTACCGCAGCCTCGCCTAGTCTCCGGCGGTCAAGGTCTCAGGCGGCGCCGTCGGCATCGACCATTGCCCGTGAGCGTCGGCCGTCGATCGCGCAGCGAATCGCCTCAATGTTG
>CAIVQM010000410.1 GCA_903908025.1 uncultured bacterium | reverse complement strand
TTCACCCTGTCCCTCGACGAGTTTGTCATCGCCTTCTTCACCGACGGACCCAGCACACCGACCCTGCCGATCGTCATCTACTCCATGGTTCGTTTCGGCGTCACGCCGGAGATCAACGCACTTGCCGCTGTCCTGCTCCTCGTCTCCTTCACCGTCGTGATCGCTGCCCAGCGCATCACCCGACTTACGGACTCCGTATGAATGCCGTGCATGCTCCCCTCGTCCGCATCGAGGGCGTCAGCCGCTCATTTGGCGATGTTGTCGCCCTCGACTCCGTCAGCATGGAGATCCGCGAGAACGAGTTCTTCGCCCTGCTGGGTCCGTCCGGCTGCGGCAAGACCACGCTGCTGCGTGTCCTCGCGGGCTTCTCCGAACCCGACAGCGGCTCGGTGACCCTGGGCGGTCTCGACCTGCTCTCACTGCCGCCGAACAAGCGACCCATCAACCTGATGTTCCAGTCCTACGCGCTGTTCCCCCACATGTCGGTCGAGAAGAACGTCGCCTACGGCCTTGAGCGCGAGGGGCTTCCGAAGGATGAGGTGCGCGATCGTGTCGCTGCTGTTCTCACGACGGTCGGCCTGACCGACAAGGCACGGACGCGGCCGACACAGTTGTCGGGAGGCCAGCGACAGCGCGTTGCCCTTGCCCGGGCCATCGTCAAGCGCCCCAAGCTGCTGCTGCTGGACGAGCCGCTGTCTGCACTCGACCGCAAGGTCCGGTCCGAGATGCAGCTCGAGCTCAAGCGCCTTCAGCACGAGGTCGGCATCACCTTCGTCGTGGTGACCCATGACCAGGAGGAGGCGATGTCGATGGCCGACCGCATCGCCGTCATGTCGGCGGGGAGGGTGCAGCAGATTGACACACCTGTCGACCTCTACCAGCGTCCGCGCACGATGTTCGTGGCCGACTTCATCGGATCCAGCAACGCCTTCGCGGGCAACCGCGTTGATGCGGGCGTCGATGTCAACGGACTCGGCACCCTTCCCGGGCACGCACCGTGGCCGTTGGCGACCGCCACCGCGACTCTCGTGGTGCGACCCGAGGACATCGAGCTCGGCGAGCCGGCTGGGTCGCTGCTCACGGGCATCGTCATCGACATCCAGTTCTACGGTGGCTCCTCGACGATTGCCGTAGCCGTCGATGGCCACCCCACCCCCATCATCGTCACCTGTCAGGGCACGACGGCCGTGCAGCGCGGCGCGCAGGTGCACCTCACCTGGAGCCCGGCGAAGGCCGTCATCCTTGGCGAGGAGGCGTGACCGCAGCCACACATCCCCTCGCCGACGCCCTGCGCGACGCCGAGCCCGCGCCGTTCTGGACGGATCGGGGCGATGCACCCGAGCCCTGCGAGCCGCTGACCGGTCGCGCCACCTGCGATCTGCTCGTTGTCGGCGGCGGATTCACCGGCCTCTGGGCCGCGATCGAAGCCAAGGCTCTTCACCCGGCACTCGACGTCGTCCTCATGGAGTCCGAGCAGATCGCATTCGGCGCGTCGGGCCGCAATGGCGGGTTCATCTCGGAGTCGCTCACCCACGGAATCGCGCACGGACTCGAGCTGTGGCCCGACGAGCTCGACACCCTCCTGCGGCTTGGACGCGAGAATCTGCAGGAGATCGAGGCCTTCGTCGCGGCGGAGGGCATCGATGCCGGGCTGCGCATGTGCGGGAAGACCGCCGTCGCGACCAGGCCCCACCACATGACGCAACTCCGTGCGGCCGCTGCCCTCCATCGGGAATACGGCGAGGATGCCGAGATCCTCGATATCGATGAGATGCGCGCCGACGTCGACTCCCCGACCTATCTCGGCGGCATGCGCGTCCGCACGGGTGGTGGCCTCGTCGACCCGGCAGCACTGTGCTGGGGCATGAAGGCGGTAGCACTTCGACGCGGCATCCGAATCCACGAGGGCACTGCTGTCCGCGGCCTGCGATCAGCCGGCGATGGTGTCGAGGTTGCGACGGACCGCGGCAGTCTGCGCGCGAACCGAGTGGTACTTGCCACCAATGCCTACCCGCCGCTTCTCCGACGCCTGCGCATGCGCGTTCTGCCGATCTACGATCA
>CAIVQM010000409.1 GCA_903908025.1 uncultured bacterium | reverse complement strand
CGCTCCGCCGACGAGTGCGGCGGAGTTGGGCACGATGACGACGTCGTCGCCGAGGCGCGCAAGCACCGTCGGTGTGATGTGCCGGGAGTTGCCGCCACCGAGGTAGAGGCGGTCCCACATGAAGACCGGGCGAAGTCCCTCGACCATGCGTGCGACACGACGCGACCACAACGCGTCGCCCAGGCGCCGCCGCTCATGCTCGCCGATGTAGGTGTCGTAGGACAGACCCCAGCGCACCGGTGCCTGTGACATCTCCAGATGCGGTGCCAGCCGGCTGCCATCGAAGATCGCGCACCCCAGGCCGGTGCCGAGTGTCATGACGACCTCAAGGCCCTGCCCGGCGATGACTCCGGCTCCGTGCACCTCGGCGTCGTTGAGCACGCGAACGGGCATGGCCAGGGCCTTGGCCATCGCGGTCTGCGCGTCGAAGCCTTCCCACTGCTCAACCAGCTCGGGCAGCACGCGCGTGCGCGGCCCCGACTTGGTGACGTAGTGCGGGGTGGTCACGACGACACCGTGGCGGATCATGCCCGGCATACCGATAGTTGCCCGCTCGGCCTCCGGGAGTCTGGCTGCGAGGTCGACGATCGTCTGGACGAGCAGGGCCGGGGGCAGGGGATAGGGGGTGGGCACCCGAATCGGGTGCGCGCGCATGGTGCCGACCTCGTCGAGCACTGACCCCTTGATACCGCCCCCACCGCAGTCGATCGCCAGAGTCGTCATGCCCTGCATTCTGCCGTGCTCGTGCGGGGATAATTGCCCTGTGGTCGATACGCCCGCTCTGAGTGGGTTGCGCTTTCGCGCGATGGGCAGCGATTGTCATGTCCTGATCAATGGCGGCACCGGCGAGGACCTCGCGTTCGCGGAGGTGGAGGTGCGGCGCCTCGAGGCGCTGTGGAGCAGGTTCCGTGAAGACAGTGAGGTGAGCCGGCTCAATGCGGCCGACGGCTCGCCAGCGCCGGTGAGCGTGGAAACAATGGTGCTGCTGAGCCGGGCCGTCCGGGCACAGCGGCTCACGGGCGGCTGGTTCGATCCGTTCATGGGCCGGGACATCGTCGGTCTGGGATACGGCCAAGACTTTGGCCAGCTCGCGCAGGTGTCCACCGCGCCGGGCGTCTCGACGTATCGCCTCGGCACAGGTTCGTCTGCCCCGCGCCTCGAGCGGGTGATTCCAGACGCATCCCTCGGCGTGACGCGCGACCCGCTGATGGCGCAGCTGCCTGCCGGATTCGATTTCGACCCCGGTGGTGTGGGCAAGGGTCTGGGCGCCGACCTCGTCACTCTGGCGCTGCTGAGACGTGGCGTGCCGGGCGCGTTGGTGAACCTCGGCGGTGATCTGCGATGCCGGGGCCGCCATCCCGATGAGGGGTGGGAGGTTACGATCGGCAACCCACTCGATGGAGGGACGCTCGAGGAGTTTGTCCGACTGAGTGATGGCGCGGTGGCGACGAGCACGCCGCTTAAGCGCCAGTGGGTTGATGGTGACGGACAAGTCCGCAACCACCTCTTCCATCCGGCGCATGGGGAGTCGATCGAACCCGAAGTTGCGTCAGTCTCGGTCATCGCACCAGCGGGCTGGCTGGCCGAGGCCCTGTGCAAGGCACTGCTCATTGGCGGCCCAGGCGTCGGGCGTCCGCTCCTGAACATTCACCGAGCCGCCGGGATCGTGGTGACCCTCGACGGCTCGGTGATCCGGCTCTAGGCCGGCAGTCGCGTTAGGAGCCCTGACTCTGACTCTGGGTCTGACTCTGGTTCTGGCAGTTGTCGACTACCTGGCTGTTGGGTCCGTAGCAGACCTCAAAGAAGGTGGGCTTGCTGTCGCCGCCTGCATTGACGGAGAAGTAGACGCCGTTGTGCATGGCCGTGAGGCCGCCGCCGCCACCGCCCCAGCCATCGCTCCAGCCCGAACCGCCGCCGCCCTCGTTCACAGTGCGGAAGCCGTCGGCGCGCAGTGCCTGCTGGTAGTAGGCGATGACCTGCTTGGCGGTCATGCTCTTGACCGAGTAACGGGCGTAGTTCGTGTTGCCGGCCAGCGTCTTGGTCTGGAGAGTCTTCGAGCCGGCGGGCGGATCGCTCGGGACGGTGGCTGCGAGTGCCGGCGTTGCGGCGGCAATGGCGACGGCACTTGCGCCTGCCAGGCCTAGCGCTGTGAGGGCCTTGTTCATGTGAGGGGCTCCGATCCTAGGTAGACACGCAACTGTAGAACCGCGGAGGCTGGGATCGGGTGCTGAGAAGGGACCCTCGTCCATTGGGTATCCTTCTCTGGCTGCCTTGGAAACAAGGTTGCGTGGAGGCGTCGCCTAGCCCGGTCTATGGCGCCGCACTGCTAATGCGGTTTGGGCCTTCAAGCCCATCGAGGGTTCAAATCCCTCCGCCTCCGCCAACGACGTGAGGGCGCCCCATCTTTTTTGGGGGCGCCCTCACGTCGTTAATGGTGTGTGGGATTTGGGAGGAGGAGCCGTTAGG
>CAIVQM010000408.1 GCA_903908025.1 uncultured bacterium | reverse complement strand
CTCTCCCTGCTCCAGCAGGTACTGGCAGGGTTCTGGACGATCGCCAATGCCTCCTGGACCGAGTTCCTCAATCCGGCCGTCTGGTTCGGCTGGCAGAACATCGCGGGCACGGGCAGCATCTGGGACTCCCTGCTCGGCGGAGCGGGCGCGCCCGGCGGCACCGTCAACCGCTACCTCACCTTCATGATCTTCGCCTTCGTCGCCGCCGGCTGCTATGCGGCGGTGAAGGCGATCTGGTCCTGGGCAGCCTCCCCCCTTTCGTTGAGTGCGTAGTCGTCGCCCCGAATCTTCGAGTTTGAGGGCGACGTGTGCGCACTCAAAGAACCGTGGCCTGCGTCCGCCGTCGCGCCTGCGGCCCTGACCGGCCCCGTGCACGTACCGTCGAATCAAGACGGGAGCACGAATGCGAGCGGGACGAATCACGGCAGCGGTGGTGGCAGGGCTGCTTGTCGTCGGTATCGCGAGTCCGTCCGCGGCATCCGCCGCGAATGAGCCGCAGGCCCGGCCAGCCACCTACCCCGCCGTCACCGTCGCCAGCGCCCTAGCGTCACTGGATGTCAAGGGCCGCGCGCCGAAGACCGGGTATAGCCGCGATGCGTTCGGTCCCGAGTGGAAGGACGTTGACGGCAACGGCTGCGACACCCGCAATGACATCCTGCATCGCGACCTCAAGCGCACGCGGATAACCAACGGCTGCGAGGTGCTGTCCGGCCTCCTCTCCCCCGACCCCTACACAGGGCAGACGAATGTGTACGTGCACGGCCACTCGACGGTCGACATCGACCACGTCGTGTCCCTATCGGACGCCTGGCAGAAGGGCGCCTTTCGCTGGACGGAGATTCGTCGCACCAGCTTCGCCAACGACCCACTCAACCTGCTCGCTGTCGACTACTCGGCCAACCGGCAGAAGGGCGACGGGGATGCGGCCACTTGGCTGCCATCGAACCGCGGCTACTGGTGCCCTTTCGTCGCTCGGCAGGTCGGGGTGAAGGCTCGGTACGACCTGTGGGTGACGGCCGCCGAGAAGTTGGCCATCCTCCGGGTGCTCACCCGCTGCCCGGGTCAGCTGCTGCCGACCGGCTCATGACCCGGATCCAACCGCCGCGCCGCCTTGCTCTCGTACATCCGGACATCCGCCCGCGCAATTGCCTCACCGACACTCGAGCCATCGGGCCAGTCTGCGATCCCGAAGGACGCGGGGATCGGCAGCGCCTGAATGAGCCGCTCAACCACAAGTTCGGACTGGTCGGCCGCAGTTCGCATCAGCAGCAGGACGAACTCGTCACCGCCTACACGACTGATCACGTCATACGGACGCAGGTGGAGTCTCATCGCCTCGGCCACCTGACGGAGCACGTCATCGCCCGCTTCATGGCCGAACTGGTCGTTCACCACCTTGAACCCGTCGAGGTCGATGACCGCCACGGTGCGCGGTCGGCCACCGCCGCCGCGCCGGGAGTACTCCTCTGCGAGGCCCGCCAGGCCCGCACGGTTCTGCAGGCCCGTCAGCGGGTCGATCGTCGCCTGCTCGGACAGGTGGCTGACCAGGATATTGATGAACACCGCGATCCCGATTGACGAGACCGTCATCACGATCCACATCGCGGTCAGGTCCACAGTTGCACCGATGCCGTGCACCACCAGAACCGCGAGTGATGCACCAGTGATGAAGATCAGGTACGCCCACATCTGCCGCCGCGAGAACCATGTCGCGACGTAGACCGCCGCGATGGGCAGCAGCATCAGGTTGGAGATGGCACGCACGTCGTTCGGCACCAGCACCGCTGCCACGCAGGTCATCATGATGTTCAGGGCCACCATCACGTGGAGCGACCAGGCCGTCAGGCGTCGGCCCAGCAGCAGCACCGCAAGCGCGCTGACACCCCAGAAGGCGACCATCCAGCCGAGGCCGTTGAGCACCTCGTCGCGCCGCACGATCGAAACGACGGCGAGGAGCTTCAGACAGAACATGGCGAGATCCCACGCCGCGAGGGACCACACCGGGCCGGGCATTCCCGCAAATCCCCGACCGAGGAAGGACGTCGGATATGGATCGACGCTCGGACGGAGCTCCGCGTGCAGAGCGAGAACTACCCCTGTGGTGGGAAACCGCCGACTAGGGACTCCCTGACGGACCCTTCATTTCGAGGGCATCACGGCAGCGATGTCCGACACCTTCTGCACAAGTCTCAGCGAGGCTGGGATTCGCCGGAAACCGTAATGCTCGTAGAACCCCGCGGCCAGCTCATCACGCGCATCGACCACGACAAACCGCGCGGCCACCGTGCTCGTCGCGATGACGATCCTCCTGAGCGCATCGGCCAGCAGAACCCCACCCATTCCCGTTCCGTGCAGCCTGACATCCAGGGCAAGCCGGGCGAGCAGAACTGCGGGGATCTCCGACGGACTCCCATGGCCAACACTCGTCGGCAACGTGGAGCGCACCAATCGGTGCCCCGCCAGGCTGTAGTAGCCAAGAACCTGTTCGACGCGCTGCGACTCAACCCAGACGAACGTGCGCGCCACGCGGCGGGCTACCGCCCCTGCGGCCTGCTCACGGAGCCAGATATCCAACTCGGGTACACCGGAATCGAGCGCCCCAACATCGTGACGATTAACGGCGAGGTGCTCGCTGCGGAACGCCATGAGTCAGGTGCGCGCCGCGTCCGTGGCGCGCTCAAACGCCCGGGAAAGCGCTGCGTTGGGTTCAGCGGCGACATCCAGGCTGGCCAGCAGATCATCGAAGAAGTCCGCCGGCACCAGGGTCTGTAGTTCGTGCTCGGCGAGTACCTGAGCGGTGCGCTCCTCAACGGCTGATCGCACGAAGTCGCTGACTGGAACCTGTGCGAGAGCCGCCGCCCGCTCCAGGCGCGCCTTGCTGTCGGGGTGCACCCGGAAGATCG
>CAIVQM010000407.1 GCA_903908025.1 uncultured bacterium | reverse complement strand
GTTGCCATCGGCATCGACGACGGTCGCCGACTCGAGCACGACCGCGAGCGCCTTGGCGCGACGGATGTCCTGGATCGCCATCGGGACCTGGCCGCCCTCGACGAGCGCCTGCGCGAACGCGTCGGGGCTCATGCCGTAGCGCGGCGACTGCTGGATCAGCCAGGCGGAGAGCTCGGTCTCGCCGACGGAGACCTCCTCGACCTCAGCGATCTTGTCGAGGACGAACTGGCTCTTCATCGACTCGCGCGTCTGCTGCTCGACCTCGGCGCGATGCTCCTCGCCACTGTCGTGGCCGTCGGCGAAGTGCTCCTCGACCTCCGTGGCAATCGCGCCATCCGGCAGCGGGATGTCGATCGAGTCGAGCAGCACCTGCAGCACGTTGTTGCGGGCCTCGGCGCCCTGCTCGAGACGCTTGACGCGCTCGAGGCGGGTGAGCACGTCGGCACGGAGCTCGTCGACGGTGTCGAACTCGGATGCCAGCTGCGCGAAGTCGTCGTCCAGCGCCGGCAGCTCGCGCTCGCGCACGGCCTTGACGGTGGTGGTGACGGTGAGCTCGATGCCCGACCAGTCGCCGTTTTGCGGGGTGAACGCGAAGGTGCGCACCTCGTCCTTGGAGGCGCCGCGAACGGCCTCGTCGAAGCCGGGCAGCATGCCGTCGGTGCCGAGCTCGTAGGACAGGGCCGTGCCGACGAGGTCCTCGACAGCGTCGCCTTCGGGGGTCGCGCCGGACAGGTCGACCAGCAGGACGTCGCCATCAGCGGCAGCGCGCTCGACCTCGTTGAGGCTGGCGAACCGGCCGCGCAGGCTGTCGAGCTGCTCGGTGACATCGTCGTCGGTGGGGGTCGCGTTGGCGACCTCGACCTTGAGCGATGAGTAGTCCGGAAGATCGAACTCGGGCCGCACGTCGACCTCAGCGGTGAACGTCAGCGGCTGGCCGTCGAGCACCTCGCTCACGTCGAAGTCCGGGCGGCCGACGGGGACGATGCTGTTGGCGCGCAGAGCCTCGTCGTAGGCCTTCGGGAGCGCGTCGTTGACGGCCTCCTCGATGACGGTCTCGCGACCGAAGCGCTGCTCGATGATGCGAGCGGGCACCTTGCCCTTGCGGAAGCCGGGCACGTTCACGCTCTTGGCGATCCGCCCGTAGGCCGCGTCCATGCTGGGCTTGAGCTCCTCGAAGGGAACCTCAACGGTCAGCTTGACCCGGGTCGGGGACAGGGTCTCGACGTCGCTCTTCACGGCAGATCAGTCTCCAGATAGTCGGTGACCCCAGGCTGGAAACCCAGCTCTGAGTGGTCGGGGCGGGGAGAGTCGAACTCCCGATCTCCTGCTCCCAAAGCAGGCGCGCTAGCCACTACGCTACGCCCCGCGCAGCAAGGGACGAGTCTAGGGGCTGCCGCTACCGACCCCTGACAGGGTCTCCAGCGGGTTACTTCCCCCGCCGCCGAGTGCCATGATGAAGACGGCAGGCGCCGCCCCTCCTTGGCCCTGCCAGCGGAGGTGCCCATGTACTCCGACCGCCGCGACGCCGGCCGCCTGCTGGCTGCCCGACTGGCCGATTACGACCGGCCGCGACCGCTCGTCCTCGGGCTCCCGCGCGGCGGGCTGCCCGTCGCACTCGAGGTCGCCGTGGCCCTCGATGCCGACCTCGATGTCCTGGTCGTCCACAAGATCGGTGCTCCCGGGAATCCGGAGTTCGCCATGGGTGCCGTCGGCGAAGGCGGGGTGCTGATCATCGACCACGCCACTCGTCGGCTGGTCCGGGCGACCAGCGACCAGGTCGAGATGACAGCCGCCGCCGAGCGCAAGGAGATCGACCGCCGGGTCCAGACGTATCGCGGGGGCCGCGCGGCACTCGGTATCGCCGGCCGCAACGTCATCGTCGTTGACGACGGGATGGCCACCGGATCGACGGCCGCTGCTGGGGTCGCCGTCGTCAAGCACCTCGGGGCTGCGCACGTGACCCTCGCCGTCCCCGTCGGATCGACGGAGGCCGTGGCATGGCTCGGCGCCATGGTTGACGACCTGGTGTGCCTGGAGACACCTGAGTCCTTCCGATCTGTCAGCGAGAGCTACCGGGCCTTCCACCAGGTCGATGACGAACAGGTCGTTGCCATCCTGCGAGCGCATCCACGCCGCGACGTCGCGGGAGATGCCGTCCGAATGTGCATCGACGAGGACGTGATCGTCACGTTCGACGAGCTGAAGCTCGCCGGGCACCTGACCATCCCCACCGGGGCGAGCGGCATCGTGCTCTTCGCTCATGGCAGCGACAGCGGCTGGCACAGCCCCCGCAATGGAGCCGTCGCCAAGGTCCTCAACGGGGCTGGTCTGGGCACGCTGCTACTCGACCTGCTCACGGCCGACGAGGCAGATGTCCGACGCAATGTGTTCGATATCGAGCTGCTGGCCGACCGCCTGTCGAACGCGACGGCGTGGCTTCGCGACCGGCCCGATGTCGATGGCCTGCCCCTCGGCTACTTCGGCGCGTCAACGGGCGCGGCGGCTGCCCTCGTGGCGGCCGCCCGTAGGCCGGACGATGTCTTGGCCGTCGTGTCCCGCGGGGGACGCCCCGATCTGGCGGGCGACTGGCTGACGAAGGTCTCGGTGCCGACGCTGCTCATCGTGGGCGCCAATGATCTGCCCGTGATCGACCTCAACCGCGAGGCGCAGAGGCAACTGACCTGCCCGAGCCTGCTGGAGATCGTGCGCGGAGCGACCCACCTCTTCGAGGAGCCCGGCACCCTGGCACAGGCCGCTCGATTGGCGCAGTCGTGGTTCCTCAACTACCTCCGCTGACCTCGCGTGTCATGCGGTCATTCCGGCATTTCGGGCATGTACGCGCCTACCGTGGACACATGCACCGTGCTTCCCCCGCGTTGCTCGTGCTGGCAGCGCTGCTGACCGGATCGATGGTGACGGCTGTCCCGGCCGCGGCCGACGAGTCGCCCTCGCCCACGCCGATCACTGCCTCGCCCGCCGCGTCCCCGTCCGCGTCCGCGTCCCCGTCCCCCGAACCCACGTCGTCCGCAGCACCGTCGTCCGACGGGCCCGTCTCCGTCAACGTCGTAATGGCCGCGCAGACCGCGCCCGGCGCACCGTCGCTGGTCCCGCCGCGCGCGCAGCTGCCGCTGCGCAGGGGCCACTACGGATACCGGGTCGCACGCGTGCAGGAGCGACTGGACTGGCTGGGGTACGACATCGATGCGAGCAACATCAGTCGGCAGGCCTACGGCGGCTCGACGGTCGCAGCGGTGAAGGCATTCCAGACGAAGAACTGGCTGACGCCGACGGGTGTCGCCGACAGGCGCACCTGGACGATGCTCGCACGGATGGCCGAGCCGCTCGGCATCCTGCCGCTGCGATGCACCGAGGTGAAGCAGTCACTGTGCATCGACAAGACCACCCGGACACTGCGCTACGTCGTCAACGGCAAGGCCAAGATGACAACCGACGCGCGTTTCGGTGCCTCAGGAATGGAGACGGGTGAAGGTCTCTTCACCATCAAGGAGAAGAGCTTCGATCACGTCTCGAGCCTGTACCACTCGTGGATGCCGCGCGCGATGTTCTTCAACGGCGACGAGGCCGTGCACTACTCCCCGGACTTCGCCAGCGTCGGCTACAGCCGCGGATCACACGGCTGCGTCGGGATCCGCGACATGGACATCGCTACCGCGCTCTTCGAGAAGGTCGCGGTGGGCACCCGCGTGTACGTCTACTGGTCCTGAAGGCTTGGTGCCTCGGCCCGATCCTCATCCGATGCCCGCGTGGACTTGGGCGCGTCGTCGCGCTTGCGGATGACCCAGAAGAACAGGATCAGCGTCGGCACGACGTAGGCGAACCAGGCCACGACCTCGAGCCATGTCATGGTCGGCACCAGGTTCACCAGACCACGCACAATCGTCGCCACGACGCCATCGGGCGCGAAGGTCCCCGACACGTCGAATGCCACGTTGTCCTCGCCCGGGAGCCAGCCGATCTCCTGGAACTCGTGGACGGCATACCGCAGGACACCGCCCGCGACGATGACCAGCGCAGCTCCCGTCCACGTGAACAGCCGTCCGAGATTGAGTCGCACGGCACCGCGGTAGACGACGAAGCCGAGAGCGACCGCGGTCGCCAACCCCAGCAGCGCCCCCAGCAGCGGAGCCACCGTGCTGCCCGCGGAGTTGATGCCTGCCCACAGGAAGAGCGCTGTCTCGGCCCCCTCGCGGACGACGGCGACGAAGGCGACGAAGGCGACGGCGACCGTGCTCGTGGCCAGGGCGCGATCCATCTCGCCGTGGAGGTGAGCGCTGATCCCCCTGGCTCGGGTGGCCATCCAGAAGATCATCCACGTGATGAGCCCGACGGCGATGAGGGACATCGTGCCCGCGAAGGCCGGCTCAACGGTCTCCCCGAGCGACTCGTCGATCAGGACCAGCGCGATTCCGATCAGGATCGAGACCACGAGCGCCGCAGCGACTCCGAGCCAGACCCGCCTGACGGCATGGCCGTTGCCCGTGCGAACCAGGTACGCCACGAGGATGGCAACGATGAGGGCCGCCTCGAGGCCCTCCCGCAGGCCGATCAGGAAACTGCTGAACACGTACTGCCCCCAGCTGTCGATGCCTACTAAGGATGCCCTTAGTGAGGTAACCCTAAGTCTTTCGGTTGGACGGATGCAAGTCTGGCACGACCGGGGCTACCGTTGCGCGCATGCGACCTGACGCCCTCGCCGTGGCCCGCGCGGCGAAGGGGTTCATGCCCGATGACGAGGGCATGGCCCTGCACGACGCCGGACTCGACGGCGGCCGCACCGGACCGTTGCTGGAGATCGGCTCCTACTGCGGCAAGTCCGCCGTCTATCTCGGCACGGCCGCACAATCCGTCGGGACCGTGCTGTTCACCGTCGACCACCACCACGGCTCGGAGGAGAACCAGACCGGCTGGGAGCACCACGATCCCGAGGTCGTCGACCCGCACACCGGGCGGATGGACACCCTGCCCTTCCTCCGACGAACCATCGAGGACGCTGCGCTCGACGGCATCGTCATCGCGGTCGTCGGCGACTCCCCCACCGTCGCGACACACTGGCGCACGCCCCTCGGCCTGCTGTTCATCGACGGCGGACATGCCCTCGACGTCGCGATGGGCGACTACTCAGCGTGGTCGGGCTTCGTCGCGGATGGTGGGCTGCTGGCGATCCACGACGTCTTCGAGAACCCGGCCGACGGCGGCCAGGCGCCGTTTCTCGTATGGCAGCGGGCGGTCGCGGACGGCTTCACGCCTGAGCGGGTGGCAGGAAGCCTGCGCGTTCTTCGCCGCTGATCTGGATGCCCGCTGCCAGCATCTGCTCCACCGTCAGGCCGACCGGCAAACCCTCGCCGCGGAAGAGACCGGCCGTCGGGCCGTCGCCGCCGAGTGCGTGCGCGGCCAAGACCACTGCCGCCGAGTTCCACGTCGGCTGGTCGGCGGTGAAGTACTGGCCGGGGGCGCTGAACCGCTCGCCCTCGAAGTTCATGCCACACCAGTAGCCACCGTCGTCATGACGAAGGAACTGCGCCCAGCCGAACACTTCGCGGGCTCGCTCGCCGTCGCCGATCGCGTCGAGTGCCATCACGAGTTCGCAGGTCTCCGCCGCGGTGATCCACGGCCGGTCGGAGACGCATCGAACGCCCAGCCCCGCCACGATGAAGGTGTCCCATCCGTCGTCGATACGTCGTCGGGCAACGTCACCGCGAAGCACCCCACCGAGGATCGGGTAGTACCAGTCCATGGCCCAGCGGGACTTGTCGAGGAAGGCATCAGGGCGAAGTGCGATCGCGATGGCGAGCGCACCCATCGCCAACTCCCAGTCGGGACGCTCCTGGCGCATCCGGGACGCGATCGCCAGGGCGCAGCGCAGGCTGAGGTGGATGCTGGACGATCCCGTCAGCAGCGAGCCATCGGCAGGATCGTCTGCGCGCCATGCGATAGCCCCCGTCGGCGACTGGAACCCGACCACGTGGTCGATAACCGCCTCGACGACCGGCCACATGCGGTGGAGGAAGGCATCGTCGTCCGTCGACAGGTAGTGGTGCCATACCCCGACGGCGATGTAGGCCGACACATTGGTGTCGAGCGTGCGGTCGCTGACCTCGTCGCCGACGTAGTACGAGTACCAGCCGCCATGAGCCAGTTGACGAGCCTGCAACCACGCATAGGCCCGAGCAGCGTCATCGTGGCGGCCGCCGACGTCGAGTGCCATCGCGGCCTCGACCATGTTCCACGGATCCGCCTTGCCGCCGGGCACCCACGGGATGCGGCCGTCCGGTGCCTGCACCGACGCGATCGCGTCGACGGTCTGCCGCAGGGCATCAGGGGTCAGCATCAGCGCGGCTTATCCGCGTAGACGATGAGGCTCTTGCCCATCACCGGGTTGAGCACGTCATCCAGCACGCGCAGCACCGGCGGATTCTTCATGATCTGCCAGACCAGTACGTCGTGGTAGCGGCGGGCCACCAGCCGGTCGGCGTTGTCGACGCCGCCCGCGCAGCGGATCCACCAGTACGGCGAATGCAGTGCATGCGCACGTCGCGATCCGCGCACGCGCAGACCAGCCGCCGCGAGCTTCCCCTCCAGGTCGTCCTGCGAGTAGATGCGGATGTGCCCGCCAGGGAAGTCGTGGTAGGCATCATCGAGTGCCCAGTTGATGCGTTCGGGGAAGCGCGCGGGCACGGTGACGGCAATGCGGCCGCCGGGGGCGAGCACCCGCACGAGTTCGTTGATCGCATCGACGTCATCGGGGATGTGCTCGAGTACCTCCGCCGCGATGATCCGATCGAAGGAGCCATCGTCGAACGGCAGCGCGAGCGCATCGCCGTGCACGGTCGTCCCGGTGGCACCGTCGGGCACCTCGCCCGCATCGACCATCGCCGCCATCATGATCTCGACACTCGCGAGTTCGTCCTCGTCGGCGTCGAAGGCGACGACATCGGAACCGCGGCGCAGCACCGCGAATGCGTGGCGGCCGCCACCGCACCCCATGTCGAGGAGGGTGTTGCCCTTCGCCACCCCCAGCAGGTCCAGATCAACGGTCAGCATGCGCCCGCTGCGACTTCTGCTCGGCAAGCTCCGCACGCCACATCTCAACCAGACCGACCGCGTGAGCCCGCCACGTGAAGCGCTCGAGCACGCGCAAGCGACCGCTCTCACCGAGTCGCGCCCGCTCCTGCTCGTCGGAGAGCACGTCGACGAGCGCGGCCGCGAGTGCGGACGGGTCGCCCGGTGCCACGGTGCGGGCACTCTCGCCGTCGGGTCCGACAACCTCGGGAAGTGCGCCACCCGTCGTCGCGACAACAGGAACGCCGCATGCCATCGCCTCGACGGCGGGCAGCGAGAAGCCCTCGTACAGCGAAGGAACCACGGCGACCTCGGCCTCGGCGTAGAGCTCGACGATGCGCTCATCCGAGACACCGGTGACGAACTCGACCGCACCGTCGAGCCCGAGGCTGTCGATGAGCGCGGGCATGCCGCTGCCCTCCTTCAGCCGGCCGATGACAACCAGGTGCGCCTGGGGGCACTCGACACGCACCTTCGCAAGCGCCTCCAGCAGGAAGGTGAGGCCCTTCAGCGGCACGTCGGCGCTGGCTGTCGTCATGAGTCGGCCGGGGATGCGTGCGATGTGCGGCATCGGTCGGAACCGCGCCTCGTCGACCCCGATCGGCACCACGGTCATATGCGAGATCGGCACGCCCATCTGCGCGGCGATGTCGCGACGGCTCGACTCGGACACCGTGACGATGCGGGGGATCTTCTTGGCGACACCCATCTGCATCCCGAGGAAGCCGTACCAGCGTCGCAACGACAGCCGACGACGGAACGAGCCCGCATGTGCGAGTTCCAGCTCACGGTCGACGGTGATCGGGTGGTGGATGGTGGCCGTCACCGGCCAGCCGTCCTTCATCATCCCCAGGATGCCGGTGCCCAGGCACTGGTTGTCGTGCACGAGGTCGAAGTCGTCGCGACGGCCCTTCAGGAGCCGACGAGCCCGCTGACTGAAGGCCCATGGCTCCGGGAAGCCAGCCGCACACATGATCGCGAACTCGCGCATGTCGATCGTGTCGCGGAACTCGGACATGCGCGGGACGCGGAACGGGTCGGGCTGCCGGTAGAGGTCCAGGCCGGGCACCTCGACGAGCTGCGCCGGGTCGTCCATCTGGGGCCACGGCTGGCCCGACAGCACCTCGATGTGATGCCCGAGCGCTGCGACCTCGCGAGCGACGTAGCGGGTGTAGACGCCCTGACCGCCGCAGTGCGGATTGCCGCGGTAGACGAGCCAGGCGATGCGCAGCGGTTGGGACACGATGGCGAACCTACCCAACGGCCCGCCGAGCGTCCGGTCGCGGCTATCCTTTTGGGGCACCTCGCGGGTGTAGCTCAATGGTAGAGC
>CAIVQM010000406.1 GCA_903908025.1 uncultured bacterium | reverse complement strand
TCTCGTCGAGGAACACGCCGTGCGCGGCGGCCCAGCCGAGATGCGTCTCGAGGATCTGGCCGATGTTCATGCGGCTCGGGACGCCCAGCGGATTGAGGATCACGTCGACCGGGCGGCCGTCCTCGAGGAACGGCATGTCCTCCTCGGGAACGATCTTCGAGATGACGCCCTTGTTGCCGTGGCGGCCGGCGAGCTTGTCGCCCTCGGAGATCTTGCGCTTCTTGGCGACGTAGACGCGGACGAGCTCGTTGACCCCCGGCGGCAGATCGTCGCCGCGGTCACGCGCAAACGTCTTGACGTCAATGACCTTGCCGCCCTCACCGTGCGGCACCTTCAGGGACGTGTCGCGCACCTCGCGCGCCTTCTCCTTGAAGATGGCCCGGATCAGCTTCTCCTCCGCCGTCAGCTCGGTCTCACCCTTCGGGGTGACCTTGCCGACGAGCACATCACCGGGGCCAACTTCGGCACCGATGCGGATGATGCCGCGGTCGTCGAGATCTCGAAGAATGTCATCCGACAGGTTCGGGATATCGCGGCTGATCTCTTCCGGCCCGAGCTTCGTGTCGCGAGCATCGACTTCGTGCTCGTGGATGTGGATCGACGTGAGCACGTCATCCTTCACCAGGCGCTCGGAGAGGATGATTGCGTCCTCGAAGTTGTAGCCCTCCCACGGCATCAGTGCGACGAGCAGGTTCTTGCCGAGCGCCAACTCACCGTGATCGGTGCTGGGGCCGTCGGCGAGGATCGTGCCCTTGACGACCTTCTGGCCCTCGGTGACACGGACGCGGTGGTTGATGCAGGTGTCCTGGTTCGAGCGACGGAACTTGGACAGCGGGTAGACCCGCTTGCCGCCTTCCTTGTACTGCACGGTGATGCTGTCGCCGCTGACCTCGGTGACGTCGCCGTCGCCCGTGGACTGGATGAGGTCGGCAGCATCGCGAGCCGCACGATCTTCGATACCGGTGCCGATGTACGGCGCTTCGGCGCGCACCAGGGGCACGGCCTGACGCTGCATGTTGGCGCCCATGAGCGCACGGTTGGCGTCGTCGTGCTCGAGGAACGGAATCAGCGCCGTGGCGACCGAAACGATCTGCTTCGGGCTGACGTCCATCAGCTGCACTTCGGCCGGGGGCACGCTGGCGATGTCGGTGGTGGCACCGAAGAAGCTCTCCGCTTCGAGCATCTTGCGGAGGTCTTCGAGGCTGGCAGCCTGCGGGCTACGACGTACGAGGATGCGCTCCTCGGCGAACGTGCCATCGGGCTTCAACGGCGTGTTCGCCTGGGCGACGACGTAGTTCTCTTCTTCGTCGGCGGCCATGTAGCGGATCTCGTTGGAGACCTTGCCGTTCTTCACCACGCGGTACGGCGTCTCGATGAAGCCGTACGGGTTCACGCGGGCGAACGTGCTGAGGGCACCGATCAGGCCGATGTTCGGGCCTTCCGGGGTCTCGATCGGGCACATGCGGCCGTAGTGGCTGAAGTGAACGTCGCGGACTTCGAAGCCG
>CAIVQM010000405.1 GCA_903908025.1 uncultured bacterium | reverse complement strand
GCCGGCGGCGAAGCCCTCAGCGTGCATGTAGGCGAGTTCCTTGAGCTTGAGCGCGCCCTCGAGCGCTACCGGGTAGCCGACGTGTCGGCCCAGGAACAGCACCGAGCCCGAGCCCGAAAGTTCGCGCGCCAGCTCGCGCACCGGCTCCGTCGTGTCGAGCACGAGGTCGACCTTGCTCGGCATGTCGTTGAGGTCCTGGAGGACGGCGCGAATCTCATCCTCGAACATGGTCCCGCGAACCTGTGCGAGATACAGACCCACCAGATAGGCCGCGATGATCTGCGTGAGGAAAGCCTTCGTCGAGGCGACCGCGATCTCCGGGCCCGCGTAGGTGTAGAGGACGGCGTCGGACTCGCGCGGAATCGTCGAGCCGACGGTGTTGCAGATCGCCAGTGTGCGAGCACCCTGGGACTTCGCGTGACGCAGGGCCATCAGCGTGTCCATCGTTTCGCCCGACTGGGAAATGGCGATGACGAGACTGTCTGGGCCCACGATGGGATCGCGGTAACGGAACTCGCTGGCCAGTTCGACCTCGACGGGCAGCCGCGTCCAGTGCTCGATCGCGTACTTGGCGACCATTCCGGCATATGCCGCAGTGCCACACGCGATGACCACGACCTTGTTGATCGACCGGAGGATGCCTTCGTCAAGGTGCGTCTCGTCGAGCTGGATCCGGTGGTCCTTGCTGATGCGTCCCCGGAGTGAGTCGGCGACGGCCTTCGGCTGTTCCGCAATCTCCTTGAGCATGAACAGGTCGTAGCCACCCTTCTCGGCGGCCGCCGTATCCCAGTCGACGTGGAATGGCGTGGCCTCCACGACCTCGCCCGCGAAGTCCGTGATGACGACGCTGGCGGCGGTCATGGCCACGACCTGGTCCTGGCCGAGTTCGAGCGCATCGCGGGTGTGGTCGACGAATGCTGCGACATCGGAGGCAAGGAAGTTCTCACCATTGCCGACGCCGACGACGAGGGGCGAGTTGCGTCGCGCCGCCACGACGAGGTCCGGATTCTCGCGATCGATCGCCACCAGGGTGAAGGCCCCCTCGAGGCGCCGGCAGGTGCGTCGCATCGCCTCAGCGAGGTCGCCATCGGCCTCGGGCAGTGCCGCAGCCAGCAAGTGCGCCACGACCTCGGTATCCGTCTCCGAGGTCAGGGTCACGCCCGCTGAGGTGAGTTCGTCGCGCAGTTCGGAGAAGTTCTCGATGATGCCGTTGTGGATAACGGCCACCTGGCCGTTCTCGCTCACATGCGGGTGCGCATTGCTGTCGGTCGGCCCGCCATGCGTCGCCCACCGCGTGTGGCCGATACCTGTGGTCGAGTCGGGCATCGGGTCGGACCCGAGCAGGGTCTCGAGGTTCGCCAGCTTGCCAGCCTTCTTGCGGACGATCAGCTCACCATCGCTGACCACCGCCACCCCGGCCGAGTCGTACCCGCGGTACTCGAGTCGGCGAAGACCCGCCACGACGATCTCCAGCGCCTGCTTCTGACCGACATAGCCGACGATTCCGCACATGGGGAACAGGGTACGCGGCCGACCCTCCCCCGCCATCCACGCGCCGCGTCGGATGCCGACAACCCGACCATCGGAGACAATGTCAGGGTGATAACCGTACGGGTCTGCTGCCCGGCCGACCTCTCTGCGCAGGTGACCGCCCTCCTGGCGGCGAACCCGACAGTCAGCACCCTCGTGGTCCACTCGGGCGCCAGCCTCTCCCCCATGGGCGATGTCATCGAGGCGGACCTGCCACGTGAGGCGGTCAATCCCGTGGTCGATGACCTCATGGCCCTCGGAGTTCAGGAGCAGGGCACGATCCAGCTGATCCCGGTCCCAACGTGGATATCGCAGCGAGGACTCGCAGCTGAGGACCGGGCACGCGGCGCGAGCGCTGATGCCGTCGTCTGGACTGACGTGGTCGAGCGCGCCTACGACGAGTCGTCGCTCACGTGGACCTACCTCAGCTTCATGGTGCTGGCGACGCTGCTTGCCGCGATTGCCGTCGTCACGGACTCGGTCATCCTCGTGATCGGTGCGATGGTCCTCGGGCCTGAGTTCGTGCCGATTGCGGCCCTCGGCATCGGCCTGGTGCGCAAGCGCGGGAATCTCTTCCGCCAGGCGCTGCGGACCCTGGTCATCGGCTTTGCGGTCTCGATCACCGTCGTTGCCGCGATCGCGGCCATCGGTCGGGCGCTCGGCGTCGTCGAGTACGACGACCTGCTCACGTCGAGCAGGCCAGGCACCTCGTTCATCTACTCGCCCAACATCTGGTCACTCACCATCGCGATCATCGCTGGTGCTGCCGGGGTCCTGGCCCTGACCTCGGCGAAGTCCGGCGGCCTCGTCGGCGTCTTCATCTCCGTCACGACCATCCCGGCATCCGGAAACATCGCGCTCGCCCTGGTGTTCGGTATCTGGTCGGAGGTGTGGGGCAGCACCCTCACCCTGCTCATCAACATCACAGGGATGGCGCTAGCGGGATGGCTGACACTCGCGATTCAGCAGAAGGTATGGACCCGCGTTAGTCGAGACTCAGTTCAGCAGTGACGACGTCGGCCAGCGCCGAGCTGATCCGGGCCGCCTCCTCCTGGGAGACCGCTTCCACCATCACGCGAATGACCGGCTCGGTACCTGATGGACGAAGCAGCACTCGGCCCGAGTCGCCGAGCTCCTGCTCAGCCTGCGCAACAGCCGCAAGGACAACCGCGGAACCGTCGATGCCAGTGCGATCGACGCCACGCACGTTGACGAGTACCTGCGGAAGCTTGGTCACGGCACCGGCTAGGTCGGCCAGTGATCGACCGGTGCGCGCCATCTCCGAGA
Source organism: uncultured bacterium (assembly GCA_903908025.1). GTDB lineage: Bacteria > Actinomycetota > Actinomycetes > S36-B12 > S36-B12 > UBA10649. The sequence goes on along the minus strand of CAIVQM010000405.1, from coordinate 6,604 downwards.
GCAGGTGCAGCCCCGTGAGGATGCCGTCGCCGGTCGTGGCATGGCTCGACATGACGACGTGACCGCTCTGCTCGCCCCCGAGGACGAAGCCACCGGCGCGCATCGCCTCGAGCACGTAACGGTCACCGACACCTGTCTCGATAACGGTGATTCCGGCTGCCGCCATCGCCTTCTTGAAACCCAGATTGGCCATGACCGTCGCGACGACGGTGCTGCCGACAAGCGCGCCCGAGGCTTTCATCGCATTCGCGAGGATCGCCAGGATGTGATCACCGTCAACGAGGTCGCCATTCGCATCCACTGCCAGACAGCGGTCGGCGTCGCCGTCGTGCGCGATACCCGCGTCGGCACCGTTGGCCAGTACCGCCGCCACGAGATCGTCCATGTGCGTGCTGCCGCAACCGTCGTTGATGTTGAGTCCGTCGGGAGTGGCGTGGATGGCGATGACCGTGGCTCCGGCCGCCGTGTAGACCTCGTTGGCAAGGCCAGACGCTGCGCCATTGGCGCAGTCGATGACGATCGTGAGGCCATCGAGGTGATGAGGAACGGTAGACAGCAGGTGATGCTCGTAGAGCCGCGCCGCGTTGGGGTTTTGAGTGACTCGTCCGACCGCTGCGCCCGTCGGACGCTCCCACGGCTCCCGGAGCCGCTGCTCGATCGCATCCTCGATCACGTCGTCGAGTTTGTGCCCACCGCGCGAGAAGAACTTGATGCCGTTGTCGGGCATCGGATTGTGCGATGCGGACAGCATGACGCCCAGATCGGCGCCGAGCGCGTCAGTCAGGAATGCGACACCGGGCGTCGGCAGCACACCCACGAGGATGACGTCGACTCCGGCACTCGCAAGGCCGGCGACGACAGCCGCCTCGAGGAACTCGCCGCTGGCACGAGGGTCACGGCCGACAACAGCCTTCGGCCGATGACCCTCGAACGCGCCGGTATCGCCAAGCACATGGGCAGCCGCAACGGCGAGATCGAGCGCGAGCTCGGCCGTCACGTCACGGTTCGCCAGGCCCCGAACGCCGTCGGTGCCGAAGAGCCTGCCCAACGGACTACCGCTTGCTGTACTGAGGCGCCTTGCGAGCCTTCTTCAGACCGTACTTCTTGCGCTCCTTGGCCCGCGGATCACGGGTCAGGAAGCCGGCCTTCTTGAGGGTCGGGCGGTTGCCTTCCTCGTCGATCGCATTCAGCGCACGGGCCACACCCAGACGCAGCGCACCGGCCTGGCCGGAGATGCCGCCGCCGTGGATCCGCGCGATGACGTCGAACAGGCCCTCAGCACCGAGCACCGTGAAGGGCTCGTTGACTTCCTGCTGATGCACCTTGTTCGGGAAGTACGACTCGAGGTCGCGACCGTTGACCGTCCATTGGCCAGTGCCGGGCACCAGGCGAACGCGGGCAATGGCCTGCTTACGGCGACCCGTGGCTGCCGCAGGGGCAGTCACGATCTCGCGGGTGGCGACCACGCGGGTTGGGGTCTCTGACGTGTACTCAGAGACAGCCTCCTCCTCGAAGGTGGCGTCGATGTCGGTCTCGTCGATGGTGGCCTCAGACACTGCCACGGGTCCTCTCGTTAACGCCGCGTCGCACGACTACTGGGCGATCTGGGTGATCTGGAACGGCTGCGGCATCTGTGCCGCATGGGGGTGATTCGGGCCGGCGTAGACCTTGAGCTTCTTGATCTGCTGCCGACCGAGCTTGTTGTGCGGGAGCATTCCCTTTACCGCCTTCTCGACGGCGCGACGCGGATTGGACTCCAGCAGCTCGCTGTAGGACGTTGCCCGCAGGCCGCCCGGATAGCCGGAGTGGCGGAAGTCCATCTTCTGCTGCTTCTTGGCGCCGGTCAGGGCGACCTTCTCGGCGTTGATGATGATGACGAAGTCGCCCATGTCCATATGAGGAGCGAAGGTCGGCTTGTGCTTGCCGCGCAGCAGAGTGGCGGCATGCGAGGCGAGGCGGCCGAGGACGACGTCATTTGCGTCGATGACATGCCATACGGGATCGGCATCTCCGGGCTTGGGGCTGTACGTGCGCACGGGGCAGCACCTGTCTTTCGCTCGTCGGGACTGGACTCTGCACGTGCCATCACTGGCACGTCGTACTAGGCACCATCCCTGGAACCTAGGCTGGGCGGGACCACGACCGGGGGAAGCACCGGGCCACAGCAGCACCCAAGAGTACCGGCCATCGGGTACCCCTCCAAATCCACCCCCCGCCATTTCGTCGATCTTGAGGTTGGTTGCGGTTTTCGGCGACGGATGCGCCACCAACCTCAAGGCGGATGGGCTACCAGGCCTCCCAGACCGGCTCGGGAGTCTCCTCGACGGTCCCGTCGGCGCGGAACACCCAGAAGCGATCGAAGCCGCGGGTGAACCAGCGATCGTGGGTGACGGCGACGACCGTCCCCTCGAACCGGTTGAGGCCCACTTCGAGGGCCTCGGCACTCGCCAGATCGAGGTTGTCGGTGGGCTCGTCCAACAGCAGCATGGTGGCACCACTGAGCTCGAGCAGCAGGATCTGAAAGCGGGCCTGCTGGCCACCGGAGAGGGTGTCGAAGTCCTGCTCGGATGCCTCGGCGAGTTCGTAGCGATCGAGGACACGGGCTGCCTGCTCGCGCGGCAGGCCCGTCCGACGCTCGTCGCCGCGATGCAGGATGTCGAGCAGGGTGCGGCCCGACAGGTCGGGACGCACATGCGTCTGCGCGAACCACCCCGGGCGTACGCGTGCACCCAGCCGCGCCGAGCCGGAGTGCCGCACGGGCAGGATCTCGACCTCGCCAACGGGCTGATGCTCGATATCCGGGTCGCTGCCACCGAGTGCCAGCAGCCGCAGCAGGTGCGACTTGCCTGATCCGTTGGCGCCGAGGACCGCGAGTCGCTCGCCGAACCAGACCTCGCCGTCGAAGGGCTTCGTCAGGCCCGTCAGTTCTAGCGACTCGCAGACAACCGCCCGCTTCGCCGTGCGGCCACCGGTCAGCCGCATCCGGACGCTCTGCTCGCGCGGAACAGCGATCGGCGGACCGGCCTCCTCGAACTTGTGCAGCCGCGTCTGCGCCGCCTGGTATCGCGAGGCCAGACCGTCGTTGAACTTGGCCTTCACCTTCAACGACAGCACGAGCTCCTTGAGCTTGACGTGCTCCTCGTCCCACCGTCGACGCAACTCCTCCAGCCGGGAGAAACGATCGGCACGCGCATCGTGGAAGGTCGCGAACCCTCCGCCGTGCACCCAGACGGTGTTGCCGACCGCACCCAACTCGACGGCGATCACATGGCTCGCACACTGGTTCAGCAGTTCTCGATCGTGACTGATGAGCAGGACCGTCTTCGGCGACTCGCGAAGCTGCCCCTCCAGCCAGGTCTTACCCGGCACATCAAGGTAGTTGTCCGGCTCGTCCAGCAGGAGGATGTCGGCATTGCCACGCAGCAGCAGCTCGAGCACGAGTCGCTTCTGCTCCCCGCCCGACAGTGTCGACACGGCCCGCCAGCGAATGCGCTCGAACGGCTGCCCCATCGCAGCCACGGTGACAACGTCGAACAGCACCTCGGCGTCATAGCCCCCGGCATCCGCATAGTCAGAGATCGCATGGGCGTACCGCATCTGCGTGGGCTCATCATCACTGTCCATCAGGGCCAACTCAGCCACGTCCAGCTCGCGCGCGGCACGCTGCAACGACTCGGGGCTCACACCGATCAGCAGGTCGCGCACGGTGCCTTCCGACATCTGTCCGATGAACTGGCGCATGACGGCGACGGAGCCGCTGCAGACGATGGATCCCTCGTGCGGCTTGATATCGCCCGCCATCATCCGCATCAGCGTCGTCTTGCCAGCCCCGTTGGCACCAACGAGTGCAGCCGTCGCACCATCGGGCACGCGGAAGGAGACATCGTCAAGCAGCACTCGCCCGTCTGGAAGTCCATAGGTGACGTGCTGGACGTCAATGTGAGGCATGTCAGTCGTCACCCGGCAGCGAGCGGAGAACCCTCGTATGCGACTGCCTCTCGAGCATGTGCGCATCGTCCGGGTACGCGACCTCTTCGAGCACCAGGCCGTGGGCCGGCATGACGGTCACGGCCGAATGCCGCTGACGGGCAGCGAGGATCTGGCCAGGCCACTCAACCGGCCGACGCCCATCCCCCACGGGCAGAAGCACACCGACCAGGCTGCGAACCATCGAGTGGCAGAAGGCGTCCGACTGGATCTCCATGAGCGCGATGCCGTCCGGGAGTCGCCGCCAGTGCAGTCTCTGCAGTTCACGGATCGAGGTGCCGTAGTCGCGATGCTTGCAGAAGGCCGCAAAGTCGTGCTCGCCCGTGAGCGCACGTCCAGCCTCGTTCATCTTGTCGAGGTTGAGTTCCCGCGTCCATCGAAGGGTCTCGTGTCGCTCCAGGGGGTCCGGTCCGATGACGCTGTCGCAGACGCGGTACGTGTAGCGGCGCCAGAGGGCCGAGAAGCGGGCATCGAAGCCCGTCGGGGCCCGGCCGATTGCCAACAGGCGAATATCCCCCGGCAAGGCCCGATTGAGCCGTCGTACGTCGAGGGCCGTCCCATCGAAGTCGGCGGGTAGGTCGGTATGCGCCACCTGGCCACGTGCATGCACGCCCGCGTCCGTTCGCCCCGCGCATGTGATCGTGAGATCGGCCCCCAGCAGGTGGCCCAAGGACCGTTCGAGTTCCTCCTGAACGGACCGCAGGTCGGTCTGCTTCGCCCAACCGGCGAAGTCGCGGCCGTCATAGGCGATGTCCAGGCGCAGACGAATCAGCCCGTCGCCCGGCATACCGGGGACGGGCTGATTCAAGGGGGCGGAGTCGGTCAGGACTCGTCCTTCTGCTCAGCCTCGGCGTCGTCGGCAACAATCTCGACGACCTCGACCTCTTCGGCGATCACGTCGCCATCAGCGTCGACAACCGCGACATCGTCGATGATCTCCTCTGCCACGACGTTGCCGTCGGCATCCTCGATCACCTCGTCGACCACGGTCTCGACGACAGCGACGGGAGCAGCCGCAGCGGCCTGCTCCTTCGCCGCGCGCTTGGTTGCACCCGTGGCCTCGGCCACGACCTGCTCGAGCATCGGCTCGACCAGCTCAATGACGGCCATGGGCGCGTTGTCGCCCTTGCGCGGACCGATCTTGGTGATTCGCGTGTAGCCACCCTGACGGCCGGCGTAGTTCGGGCCGATCTCGGTGAACAGCGTGTGCACCACCGACTTGTCGCGCACGACCGTCATCACCCGGCGGCGGGCGTGAAGGTCACCGCGCTTTGCGAAGGTGATCAGGCGCTCGGCCAGCGGGCGAAGGCGCTTGGCCTTGGCCTCGGTGGTGGTGATGCGCCCGTGCTCGAACAGCGCGGTGGCCAGGTTGGCCAGCATGAGCCGCTCGTGTGCCGGACCACCGCCGAGACGGGGACCCTTAGTTGGCGTAGGCATTCTTTCTCCTCAGACGTTGCGTGATGCTGTCGTTCGATGCGGGCTAGAGCTGCTCGTCCTCGGCAAATGCCAGGTCGTCGTCGTCCTCGTCGGTGAAGTACACCGCAGCGCCGGGATCGAACCCGGGAGGGCTGTCCTTGAGCGCCAGGCCGAGGCTGGTCAGCTTGACCTTGACCTCGTCGATCGACTTCGCACCGAAGTTGCGAATGTCGAGGAGGTCAGCCTCGGAGCGAGTGATGAGCTCGCCAACCGTGTGGATGCCCTCGCGCTTGAGGCAGTTGTACGAGCGGACCGTCATGTCGAGCTGCTCGATCGGGGTCGACAGCTGCTCGGCCACGAACGCATCGGTCGGCGACGGGCCGATGTCGATGCCCTCTGCGTCAAGGTTCAGCTCGCGCGCCAGGCCGAAGAGCTCGACCAGGGTCTTGCCTGCGGACGCAACCGCGTCACGCGGACGCATCGACTGCTTCGTCTCGACGTCGATGACGAGCTTGTCGAAGTCGGTCCGCTGCTCGACACGAGTGGCCTCGACCTTGTAGGTCACCTTGAGGACCGGGCTGTAGATGGAGTCGACCGGGATGCGGCCGATCTCCTGGCCTGCCTGCTTGTTCAGCACGGCGGACACGTAACCGCGGCCACGCTCGACGACGAGCTCGATCTCGAGCTTGCCCTTCGCGTTGAGGGTCGCGAGATGCAGGTCGGGGTTGTGCACCTCGACGCCCGCCGGCGGCTGGATGTCTGCCGCCGTGACCGTGCCCGGACCCTGCTTGCGCAGGTACATGACGACGGGCTCGTCGTGCTCCGAGGAGATGACGAGCTGCTTGATGTTGAGGATCAGCTCGGTGACGTCCTCCTTCACCCCCGCAACGGTGGTGAACTCGTGGAGGATTCCGTCGACACGGATGCTCGTGACGGCTGCGCCCGGGATGGACGACAGCAGGGTGCGGCGAAGCGAGTTGCCCAGGGTGTAGCCGAAACCGGGCTCGAGGGGCTCGAGCACGAAACGCGAGCGGAACTCGCTGATCGGCTCCTCGGTGAGCACAGGACGCTGACTGATAAGCACGTTGACTTCCTTCCCGCGACGACCTCTATTTGACGTCGCGATTCTGTCCCCCGTGGGGACACTTGGGCCGGACTACTTGGAGTACAGCTCGACGATCAGCTGCTCGTTGACCTGGGT
>CAIVQM010000404.1 GCA_903908025.1 uncultured bacterium | reverse complement strand
GGTCAGGTTGGCGTCGAGCGGCGGCAGCACCGACCAGGACCGGCAGATCAGAATCCAGACATCCCTGCGGAGTCAGTCAGACCCAGAGCCACGCCCCGGCAGCGCTACCGCCGCCGACATTGTCATCGTGTCTGTCAGACCCCCACCCTAGGTTGTCGTCATGGACGTCACCGAGGGCTGCATCAACGACGAGCAGTGGCAAGCGCTGCTCGACGTCGTGGTCGCCGACGGACCGCGCGACGGTCTCGCCTCCCTCGATGCCGCGCCCGGCATCGATCTCATCCGCCGGCTTGCCACGACGGTTCCCCATCGACTCGATGCCGCCGATGCGGTGCGCTATCTGCGCGCGACCGAGCGTGCACTGGGTTGGCTTGCCGCTCTGCAGTCGGATGCCCTCGTCGCGATCGCGGGACCCCGCCCGCAGGTCGACGTCTACGAGGTTGCCGATGCACCGGTGATCAGCATCGAGGATGCAAGCCGATCGGAGATCGCCGCGGCGACCGGCTGGTCCGAGCCATGGACACATGATCGTGTCCTCACTGCCAGATTCCTGCACGGGCTGCTCCCGCTGACCCGGACCGCCCTCGCCAGAGGTCGCATCTCCAGCCGGCAGGCCGATGTGATCGCGGAAGCGGCCCAGCGACTGTCCGGCTACGCACGTTGGGCAGACAGCACGATCGACAGCACGGACGACGCGCCCTTCCGGCGTTCCTGCACGGACCTCGAGGGCGCGATCCTGCCGACCGCCGAGGGGCGCGGTGTCTCCGCGACCCGCCGGGCCGCTGCCCGGGCCCTCGAGCGGATCGACGCAGCGGCCTCGGCACATCGTCGCCGCGACGCGCGCCACACCCGCGATGTGCGGGTGATCGACGAGGGGGACGGCATCGCGACCCTGCTGGCCCGGATGGGCATCGAGCAGGCCCACGCCTGCCTCACCGCCATCAACGCCCTCGCTCAGGGTGCGCTCGCTGACGGCCCCCTCACGCAGGGTGCGCTCGCCGACGGCGCTACGCCGGCCCGCGACGACCGACTCGTCGGAGAGCGACGCGCCGATGCACTCGTCCACCTGGTGCTCCGCGACGCCGCGACTGCGGCGCCCACCGCCATCCGCACCCATGTCGACGTCGTCATCGACCTGCCCACGCTGCTCGGCCTCGCCGAGGAGCCCGGCACCATCCGGGGCGGCGGACCGGGCGGACCGATGCCGGTGGCCGCCGAGGTGATCCGCCGACTGGTCGCATCGGATGCCAGTGCCACTATGCGGCGCCTGGTCTGCGACCCCCTCACCGGCCACCTGCTCGACCGCGGGCGCACCACCTACCGGGTTCCCGATGCCCTGCGAGCCTTCATTGAGGACCGCGATCGCACCTGCCGGTTCCCCGGCTGCCATCGCCGCGCCGGCCTGACCCAGATCGACCACGCCATCCCCTGGGATGCGGGCGGCGCAACGAGCCGCGAAAACGTGGGCGCGCTGTGCACCAGACATCACCAGCTCAAGACCCACGCCGGGTGGGCCATCACTGCAAGCACCTCCGATGGCTCCTGCCGTTGGCGGTCACCATCGGGGTTCGGCTACGAGAGACCGGCCGCACCCCTCGTCGATCCGCACCCCCGATCCCCGGATGCCGATCGATCCGCTGACCCCGCCCGATCGACTGGCCCCGACCCATAGACGGATGTCTGGCCCCGACCCATAGACGGATGTCAGGGGGCGGTCCTATGGTCAGCAGGTGCTCAGGAGGCAGAAGTGACAGGACAGTCACGATGGACAGGACTGGTGGAGCAGACAGGACAGGCGGAGCAGACAGGACAGGCGGAGCTGCCATGACCGGACGCGCGATCATCGTGCTCGCCGTGCTGGCCACCGCCTGCCTGGCCCTCGGCGCCCGTCTCCTCGACGCCCCGACCACGGCGACCCTCGCACTCGCCGTCCTCTGCCTGCTCGTCGGGACCGGTCTCGCCGCCATGGCCGTGGCCGGCGCCTGGCGCCCCGCCGCGCGGGCATCCGACGCTCAGGTCGAGAACCGCTAGGTCATCTCGCTATTCGGTCAACCCGCTCTTAGGGCGACCCGCTCTCAGTACGACCCGCTACTCGCCCTGGCCCACAACTTGGCCGACCCGCTACTCGCCCTGGCCCGGCTCCGTCGCCGGACCCACGTAATCGGCGAGCCACTCCACCATCGGGCGCATCCCCCGCCAGCCCGAACGCACCGTGGTCAGCGCCTTGCGAGTGCCGAGGGCCGGGCTGAACGGCAGCTTCCGCGAGACCGTGACGGCCCGGTTGCGCAGCAGTTCGATCCTGGGATGGTCGGCGTCGTACCCACGCGGGCGCGTCTTGACCGGACGGCCGTCGATCTCCCAGGTGCGGGCCATCCCAGCAAGGATGCGCTCGAGTTCGGCCCCGGCCGGGCCTTCGACGGACTGCCGGTAGCGCGCGATCTGCTGGCCCTCGGCCGAGTACCAGCCGCCGGCGATCATCAGCCCCGAGGCAGAGATCTGCACGTAGTAGCCCATGCCGTCCTCCACCGCGACGAACCCGCCCTGATGATCCTTGAGCGGCGTCTTGTCCTTGCTGAACCGGGCATCGCGATACGGCCGGAAGATGTGTGGCTCACCGAACTCGTCGCGCAACTCGTCCAGGAGCGCAACCAGCGGGTCGCGAACATAGGCCGTGTACTCGGCCTTGTGCTCGTTCCACCACGGCTTGGTGTTGTTGTCGGCCAAGGCCTCATAGAAGTCGAACGCCTCCGCAGGGAAGCCCTCGAACCGGGTCACATTGGTCGCCATGGGGACATCCTGCCGGTCAACGCAGCGTGACGTAGGCGGGATCGAGTTCCGCCACCGATCGCACGCCGAGAAGCTGCATCGTCGTGCG
>CAIVQM010000403.1 GCA_903908025.1 uncultured bacterium | reverse complement strand
GTAGCGGTGGCGATGACGCTCGTCCACATAGGGCACGCCGTATGCCTTCGCGACCTGCGACCCCTCGGCGAGTTTCGCCGGGTAGAGCCCGAGGCGCATCGTGCCGCCCATGTCGCGCTCACCCGAGACCACGTCGCGCTGATCGGCCATCGTGGCGACTACGGGATGCGGCGTCGACTCGTCGAACTCCAGTGAGTTGGCTCCTTCGAGCCCGCACATCGTCCGTGCGTACTCGATGACCATGCACTGCAGGCCAAGGCAGAGTCCGAGTGCGGGGAGTCCGGTCTCGCGCGCGTACTGCAGAGCACCGAGTTTGCCCTCGATACCGCGCACGCCGAACCCGCCGGGAACGCAGATGCCGTCAAGATCACTGAGATTGCGCGCGGCGCCTTCTGGAGTCGCGCACTCGTCACTCGACACCCACCGGATGTTGACGCGGCAGTCGTTGTGGAAGCCGCCGGCGCGAATCGCCTCCGTCACGGAGAGGTACGCGTCGGGCAGGTCGATGTACTTGCCGACGAGCCCGATCGTCACCTCATGAGCGGGATGGTGCACGCGGCGAAGCAGGTCGTCCCATGCCGTCCAGTCGACATCTCGGAACGGCAGACCGAGGCGGCGGACGACATATGCGTCGAGGCCCTCCTTGTGCAGCACCTTGGGGATGTCGTAGATGCTCGGCGCATCGACCGCGGCCACGACGGCCTCGGCATCGACGTCGCACATGAGCGAGATCTTGCGCTTGATACTCGACGGGACCTCTCGGTCCGCTCGCAGGACGATGGCATCTGGCTGGATGCCGATGCTGCGCAGCGACGCGACAGAGTGCTGCGTGGGCTTGGTCTTGAGCTCGCCCGACGGCCCGATGTACGGCAGCAACGAGACGTGCAGGAAGAAGACGTTGTCGCGGCCAACCTCGTGACGCACCTGCCGCACGGCCTCGAGGAAGGGCAGCGACTCGATGTCGCCGACCGTGCCACCGACCTCCGTGATGACAACGTCGACATCGGGACCGGCCATGCGACGGATGCGCGACTTGATCTCGTTGGTGATGTGCGGGATGACCTGGACCGTGTCGCCGAGGTACTCGCCCCGTCGCTCCTTGGCAATGACCGTCGAGTAGACCTGACCGGTCGTGACGTTGGCGGACCCATGCAGGTCGGTGTCGAGGAAGCGCTCGTAGTGGCCGACATCAAGGTCGGTCTCGGCGCCGTCGTCGGTGACGAAGACCTCGCCATGCTGGAAGGGATTCATCGTGCCCGGATCGACGTTGAGATACGGATCCAGCTTCTGCATCGTCACGCGCAGACCGCGCGCTTTCAGCAGGCTTCCGAGGGACGAGGCCGTCAGGCCCTTCCCGAGCGAGGAGGCAACGCCTCCGGTGACAAACACATGCTTCGTCGTCGTCTTCTCCACGGAAGACCAGACTATCAGCGAATCCGGGCGCGCTTTGCGCCGGACGCGCGAGGGGTTTTCGCCGCGATGCCCCGATCGGCCTCCGCCAGGGCCAGCAACTCGGCCGCGTGCTCGGCCCCGGACACCGAATCCTCCAGCCCG
>CAIVQM010000402.1 GCA_903908025.1 uncultured bacterium | reverse complement strand
GGAGGCTCTTGGGGCGAGGCCTGGGAGTCGGCCGGCGCGCTTGCGGGCCTGCTGGCAACGTCGATCGCGCTGATCGGGATCGCCTTCGCCGCGCGAACCCACCGGTTCGAGCGAGCGATCGGCCTTGACCAAGCGCTGCTGTGGCATCGCTGGCTCGGCGAGACGGCCGCCCTGCTTCTCATCGCACACATCGTCGCCACCGTCATCGCCTACGCCAGTCGCGAGAGCCTCGGTGCCGCGATCATGGAACTCATCGGCGAAGAGCAGTACATGGCCATGGCCACCGTCGGCGCACTCGGCATGCTCGTGATCACAGTGGTCTCCCTCGGCTTCATCAGGCGCCATCTCGCCTACGAGACCTGGTATTTCATCCATCTGCTGATCTACGCATCCCTGGCGCTGGCCTTCGCGCACGAGATCTACCTGGGCAGTGACTTCGCATTCGACCCGCTGGCACGCGCCTTCTGGATCGCAGTGACGCTCATCGTCCTGCTGCTCGTGATCGTCAGTCGATGGGGCAGGGCGATCCGATCGATCGTCCGGCCGCTCACCGTCCTCTCGGTCACACCCCTGAACGACGTCGCAGCGGCCGTTGAACTCGGCGGCCGCAACGTCGCGTACCTGCGTGCTGCCGCGGGCCAGTTCGCACTGCTGCGACCTCTCACACCGAAGCTCATCTGGCAGCCGCATCCGTATTCGATCTCGGCAGCGCCCACGGTTGACCGCATCCGGTTCACGATCAAGGCCCTCGGTGGCGCGAGTGAGCTGATGACACAGCTGCCCGTCGGCACCAAGGTCGCCATCGAGGGTCCTTACGGCACCAAGATCTACGAGGAGCTGCGCGGCAGCAAGCTCCTGCTGATCGCAGGCGGCGTCGGCATCGCGCCCGTCCGCTCGCTCCTGGAGGACTTCGACGCTGACGCTGAGCCGGTGGTGATCTACCGCGCGCGGCGGGCTGAGGAGATCGTCCACTACGACGAGCTCGTGACCCTCGCGGCCAGTCGCCGAGGCCGGATCATTCCCGTGGTGGGCCGGACCAGCGACCTTGAGGGTGGCAACCCGTTCGACCCCGACGTGATGCGATCCATGGTGCCCGATGTCGCAGAGCGAGTTGTCGTGGTCTGCGGCTCCCAGCCGATGATCAACGCGGCGTACCAGTGCCTGCGCGCGTGCGGCGTCGACAATGAGGACATTCACTTCGAAAGGATCTGGTGGTAGTCGATGGCTGAGGTCGGTTTCTTCCGAAGGGTGGCCCCTGCCCTGGTACTCGCGGCGGCCGGCGGCGTGCTGCTGTACCTGCTGCCGACCGGCACCGACAGTGACCTCAACGCCGGTGAGGATCTTGGGTTCACCGACACCGCCGGGGCGGCTACTGCTCCCGCCGCCTCGTCCGCAACGACGCCGACGTCGACATCGGGATCCACCACGGCAACTGCCCCGAGCTCGGCACCCGCTAGCACCAAGCGGATCATCAAGGGCGATGCGATCAACTTCCGCTTCGGCACCGTTCAGGTCAAGATCGCCATCGACGGCACGACCCTCATCAACATCGCGACCATCACCGCACCGGGCGGCGGATACCAGCGATACACCGACCGGGCCATTCCTGAGATGAAGGCGAAGATCCTCGCCGCCCAGTCAACCCGCGTCTCCGCAGCCTCCGGTGCGACGTACACGTCGGTTGCCTACGCGCAATCAGTGCAGTCCGCACTCGACAAGGCCTGAACCCCGTCCATCTTGAGGTTGGCGGCGGAACAAGCCCCGGGAACCGCCACCAACCTCAAGACGGACGGGGTTGGGGACGCACCTAGGGCTAGCATCCGCGTGTGGGGGCCCCGGCATGACACTGAGCCGCACCTGCCGCATCGCGATCGCCTGCACCCTCGCCCCGATCCTCGGCCTCGTCGGCTGCAGCACCCCAGTCGAGTCCTCCCCCAGTCCCTCGTCCACGCACGTCGGCGGGGTCGAGGTGACCGTCCCGGCGCTCTGGGCAGATCCCGCCAAGGGCATCGGCGGCATCGAGTCGGCCGTGGTGTGGGCCGGCACGATCGGCCCGCCCGGCTTCGGCCTCGATCTTCAGACGATCGAGGCACAGGGGGCAGGTGCCTCGTGGCGGGCGGCAAGTGCATCCGCTGCCGCTGTCGGCACGATGTACAGCGGCCTCGATCCCGCCACCGTCGACATCGACTTCCAGGTCACTGGTCCGATCGATGGACCGTCAGCCGGCGCAATCCTGACTGTGGGGGTACTGGCCGCCCTGCGCAACACACCGCTCAAGCCCGGCGTCACGATGACGGGGACCATCAGTCCCGATGGATCCGTCGGACCGGTCGGCGGCGTCGACATCAAGCTCAAGGCCGCCCGCGATGCCGGCTATGACACCGTGCTCCTGCCGCCGGCGAACATGAAGGTGCGCTCCTCGACGACGGGCGAAGCCGTGTCGGTCGAGCAGTTGGGCAAGGAGTTGGGCATCACTGTCGTCTCCGTGCCGTCTCTAGCCGAGGCATATGAAGCCTTCACGGGAACCTCTTTCGAGCCGGAGGCCCACGTGCCTTACGCGCTGCCGCCGAGCGTCACATCCGCAGCCCATGCGACCGCCCAGGCCATGGTCGCGCGCATTGACGAAGCTATCGCGCAGGCACCAGCCCGGCTGCCCCATCTGGCCACCTACAAGCAGCAGGCGGCCGATGCACGCGCTGCCCTCGTCGCAGGTGACGACGCCACGGCGTACGGGATCGGTGTCGACGACTACCTCAGAGTCGCCCGCGCCACAGCCGAGGCAAGGATCATCGCCGCTATCGACAAGGACGGACTCCGCGCCGCGAACGCGCAGGTCCGGGCAGATGCCCAGAGCGGGATCGATGATGCCGCCACCGCCATCCGCGCCGGTTCCGTCACGACCGGGCTGGGCCTGGAACAGCAGCTGTCCCTGCCCGCCGCCCTTGCCTGGCCCACTGACGCGAGCGCCAGGCTGACCGTGCTGCTGAAGGGACTGCCCGCTGACGCCCACGAGCCAATGCTCGTGCTCGCCACGCGGATCGTTGCGGAGCAGCGGGCCAGCATCGACGTGTTCCTTCCCGATGCGCTGGCAGTCCTGCGAGCCATGCCATCGGAGACGGCGATGACGGAGGAACGCACTATCGAGTTCCTCTCTCAGTACACCAACTTCCTCGTGCGTGCAGGTGACGCGAATCTCGCCTATCTCGATGTCGTATTCGGGCGCGGATCGCCCTCGATCGCAGGCTCGGACCTCGCCTCGCTGGTCCCCGTGGTGTCTGAGCTCTCCAACCTCGCCAAGCAGATACCCCTCGACGAGCAGCCGCTGGCGCAAGAGATCGAGCAGTCGTCCACCGCGATGACCTACTTCGTCGTCAGCACCTCGTCCATCACAGCAACCCAGGCCTTCGGCCTCAATGGCTTCGATACCGACAGCGTTACCAGCGCTGCCTCCCCCGGTGCTCTCACGGCCGCCGTCGAGACGGGGCTTGCGACAGTCAGCGGCTTCGCCAGCCAGCTCGGCCAGCGCGGCCTCGATGCGGGCTACCCCGTGTGGTCGGCCACCTGGGGAGCCGCGGCTGCGGAGGCCCTGACGGCCCGCGACCGCGCAACGGCCGGGGGGGTGCTGGCATTGAACGAGATCTGGTACGACTCGATCAGCGTCCTGATGGTCAATGCGGCCGCACCGTAGGCATCAGGAGCTCATGACCGCGCGTGCGTCAACCGCAATGGCTCCGCGTGGCGAGGCGATGACGGGGTTGACCTCGAGTTCCGCCCACTCAGGGTGACGGGCGGCCGTGTCAGCGACCGCGACAACGACGTCGACGAGCGCTTCCAGATCGACCGGCCCCCGTCCGCGGATTCCGGTCAGCATCGGGGCACTGCGCAGGGACAGCAGCAGGGACCGTGCGGTGTCGCGACTTACCGGGGCAAGAGCGAACGCGATGTCGTGCATCACCTCGGTGAACACCCCGCCCAAGCCGACCATGAGAACCGGCCCGAACCGGGGATCCCACGTGCAGCCGACGATGACCTCAGCCGAATCCGTCGTATCCGCCATCTGCTCGACCGAGACAGCCGGCGGGGAAAGCCGTTGCACGAGATCCTGATAGGCCACACGGGCCGACTCCGCATCCGCGATGCCGAGGAGCACTCCGCCGGCATCCGACTTGTGCAGTAGCCCCATTGCCTTCAGCACGAGGGGAAAGCCGATGCCACCCGCCGCGATGACGTCTTCGAGTTCCTGCTCCGACGTGACGAGGGCCGCGGCCGGAAATGACATGCCGCCCGCGGCGAGGACCGAGCGCACCGTTGCATAGTCGCCTGAGGTTGCCGGCTCACCCGGCGCCGGCAGGTCAAGCACATCACGTCGCCCGATTCCCTCTGCATCGACGAGAAGAGCGAGCGCAGCGCAGGCGCGAGTGATGTCACGGTGCACCGGAAGGGCTCCCGTGCTGAGCACGCTGACCGAGGCACTCGCCGGGAAGATGGACTGGATCACAACTGGCTTGCTTGCCACCCCAACCGCATTCACGATGTCGTGCGCCGCCTGGATCTCCGGCCCGGCCAGCACGTCGTACAACGTGGAGTATCCGCCGAAGTAGCCCGTCATGAGAACGGCATCGACCTCGTCAGAGTCGAGCAGTGCCTGCATCCCGCGTCCGTAACTGAGCGGGTCGCGCTCCCCCATGCCGG
The DNA here is from genome assembly GCA_903908025.1 of uncultured bacterium. Classification (GTDB taxonomy): domain Bacteria; phylum Actinomycetota; class Actinomycetes; order S36-B12; family S36-B12; genus UBA10649. The sequence continues at coordinate 5,843 of CAIVQM010000402.1, read as the reverse complement.
CAAGGTCGACCGGGTTGCTGACGGATGACTGCTCCCAGAGCGCCTCGGTCAGGGTGACGCCCAGCGCTTCAGACAGGACAGGCACGTCGAGCCCGATCCGGTGCAGGGCATCGGCCGCAACCGAGCCGTGCCCACCACCGTCAGTGAGGATTGCGATGCGGCGGCCGCGGGCACGATTCGGCTGGCGCAGTGCCGCCAGCGCATCAACCATCTGCAGCGGGGAGTGCACGCGTCGAACTCCGGCAGCGTCGCAGGCTGCGTCGATGACGCTCTCCGCACTCGTCAGCGATCCGGTATGCGAGGCAGCACTGCGTCGGCCGGCCTCGCTGCTGCCCGGCGCAAGCAGGACGACCGGCTTCCCCGCTTCAGCAAGGGCGCGCGCGGCCTTCGCGAACTCCCGCCCGTCCTTGACGTCCTCCGCGTATATGGCAAGTGCCCGAGTGCCCTCGTGCTGCACGCAATCCAGCATCACATCAGTCACGGTGATGTCGGCCTGGTTACCGAGCGAGACGAAGCGCGAGATGCCGAGTCCGGCATCGACGAGCAGGGACTCCAGATCAAGAACCATGTTGCCGCTCTGACTCAGGACGGTGACGTCCCCGTCGCCGAAACGGTCACTCGCCAACCGCAGGCCGGTGGAACTGTCGGTCACGCCCAGGCAGTTCGGGCCGACGAGGACGGCGCCCGCGGCCCGGGCCATGTCCACGGCCTGCTGTTCGATACGCCGGCCATCTGCACCCGTCTCACCGAGGCCGGCCGTGATCACGACCAGCGCGCGGGCTCCTGCGGCCAGCGCATCGCGTACCGCGTCGAGGAATCCAGCCGCGGGGACGATGATGGCCACGAGATCGACCGAAGACGGCAACTCGTCGAGACTTCGATAGGCGGCCTGGCCCAGGATCTCGCCACCGCTTCGATTGACCAGATAGATGTCCCGACCGGAAGGCAGGGACAGCAACTGCGTACTGACGGTGTACCCCCACTTCGCCCTGTCGGAACTGGCACCGAGGACGGCGACCGACCGTGGATCGAACAGCGGGGTGAGATCGCGCATACCGGGACCCTAGCTCCTGATCGACCGTTCAGTTTGTAACTCATCGGTTCCCATCAGCGGCTAGGCTCGCGCCGTGTTCGACGCCCTCTTCACTCCGCTCGACGTCGGCCGCATCACCGTCAAGAACAGGATCCTGTCGTCGGGGCACGACACCGTGATGTCGGTCGATGGATTCGTCAGCGACCAGCTCGTCGAATACCAGCGCGCCCGTGCCGCTGGTGGGGTCGGTCACATCGTGCTGCAGGTGTCCAGCGTGCATCACACCTCGGACTACACCGCGCAGGAACTCATCGCCGTGAGCGACGATGCGATCCCCGGTTACCGCCGCGTCGCAGATGCGGTTCACGAGCACGACTGCCACCTATTCGCGCAGCTTTTCCACGGTGGCCGCGAGATCATGTCGACAGCAGACGGCATGCTGCCCATCGCCTGGGCCCCGTCGTCCGTTCCCAACGAGCGCTTCCATGTCATGCCGAAACCACTCACCCACGAGCTAATCGACGAGATCGTCGATGGCTTCGGCGCTGGCGCTCGACGAATGGCCGAAGCCGGCATCGATGGTGTCGAGATCGTCGCCAGCCACGGATACCTGCCAGCGCAGTTCCTGAATCCGCGCACCAACCTGCGCGACGATGAGTACGGCGGCTCGCTCGCGAACCGCCTCCGCTTCACCCGTGAGGTCATCGCTGCGATTCGCGCCCAGGCTGGTGACGACATCGTGCTCGGAATGCGCATCAGCGTGGACGAGCGCGACCTCGACGGCCTGACTCCCGACGAGTCCGTCGAGGCCTGCGCGATCCTTGCCGAGTCCCTGGACTACCTGTCGATCTCCGCCGGCAGCAGCGCGACCTACCGCGGCAGCGTGCACATCGCTCCCCCGATGTCGCAGGAGCCCGGGTACACCGCACCCCTGTCGGCCGCTGTGCGCCAGCGGGTCGACATCCCCGTCTTCGTCACCGGCCGGATCAACACCCCAGCCGAGGCTGAGCGCATCATCACGGCCGGTCACGCCGATGCGGTTGCAATGACCCGCGCACTGATCTGCGATCCACTCATGCCGACCAAGGCACGGACGGGTCAGGTCGACGAGATCCGCCTGTGCATCGGCTGCAACCAGGCCTGCATCGGCCACTTCCACCTTGGTGTGCCGATCTCCTGCATCCAGTACCCGGAGTCCGGCCGCGAGCGGGAGTACGGCAACCGCATCGCTGCGGTCGTGTCCAAGCGCGTCATCATCGTTGGCGGTGGACCCGCAGGGCTCAAGGCGGCGGCCGTCGCCGCGGAGCGCGGGCACGATGTCGAGGTCTGGGAGGCTGCCGCTCGCGTCGGAGGACAGGTGCTCCTCGCCCAGCAGTTGCCCCGGCGTTCGGAGTTCGGCGGGCTCATCGAGAACCTGCAGGCAGAGGCCACGCGCGCCGGCGTTCGGATCCGCACGAGTCTGCCGGCAACGATCGAGTCGCTGGTCGAGGCCGGTCCCGACGAGATCATCATCGCCACCGGTGCGCGTCCCTATGTGCCGGAGTTCGAGCTCGGCGACGGGGTCGTGCTGGATGCCTGGCAACTCATCCGTGGCGACTCGCTACCCGACGGCGATGTTCTCGTGGCCGACTGGCGCTGCGACTGGATCGGCCTCGGCGTCGCGACACTGCTCGCAGAGAAGGGCCGCCGCGTGACCCTCGCGGTCGACGGGTGGGCCGCCGGACAGAACCTGCAGCAGTACGTGCGCAACGAGATGCTCGGTCACGCCGTTGCACGGGGCGTCAAGGTCGTGACGGATGTCCGCGTACGCGGATTCGACGACGGCACTGTGTATCTCGGCCACACCCTCAATGGCGAGGTCATCGAGCAGGAGGGGATTTCCGCTCTGGTGCTCGCGACCGGTCACGTTTCACACGACGAACTCAGCGCAGAGATCACGGCTCTCGGCATTCCCGTGACCGTCATCGGCGACGCGATGACGCCCCGAACGGCCGAGGAGGCAGTGCTCGAAGGCCTGCGTGCAGGAGTCGCGCTCTAGGCCACTTGAGGTGACCGCTGTGTGCCGGCGGTCGCGCGGTGCCGTTGCCATGACTCGTTGGCGCGGCGCACCGCCTCCGTCACGATGTCGACGATCTGATCGAGGGTCTCCCGCGTGCTGACCAGTGGTGGCGACAACTGGATCACCGGCTCGCCGCGATCGTCGAGTCGACACAGCAGTCCCAGTTCGTCCATGTGCCCCGACAACTCCTCGCGGAGCAGCCAGTCGGCCTCCTCCGGGGTGAACGGCTCGCGCGTGACGGGATCCGTGACGAGCTCAACCGCCCAGAAGAAGCCGCCCCCGCGTACATCCCCCACGAGTGGGTTGGCGCGCAGCTCCTCAAGGCGACTGGCGAGATAGCCCTCCAGCGCTCGCACGTTCTCCAGCACCTGCTCGCGCTCGTAGATGTCGAGGACAGCCAACGCGATGGTCGCCGTGAGCGGATGACCGCTGTACGTCAGGCCGTTGATGTAGGTGACCTTGCCGCTGGCGAAAGGCTCGGCGACTCGCGCCGTCATGAGCACACCGCCCAAGGGTGCGTGACCCGCCGTGGCACCCTTCGCGAACGTGATGATGTCCGGCTTCGCTCCCAGGCGCATGCAGGCGAACCACTCACCCAGACGGCCGAAGCCGGTGATGGTCTCGTCGGCCACCAGGAGGATGCCGTAGCGGTCGCAGAGTTCACGCAGCCCCTGCCAGTAGCCGGCGGGTGGCATGAATGACCCGCCGGAGTTCTGCACCGGTTCGGCGATGAACATCGCGATCTCGTCGGGGCCTTCCGCGAGAATCGCCTGCTCGACCTCGTCGAGCAGGAACGCGGTGAAGGCCGCTTCGTCGTTCCCTAGGTCGTGACGGAAAGCGTTGGTGTTCGACACGAACGTGACCGGCACGGCCATCGGCATGAACGGCTCGCGGCAGTAGTCGAGGCCGGTGAAGCTCAGCGCTCCCATGGAGGTGCCGTGATACGCAAGGTTGCGGGCGATCGCCTTCCTGCGCTGCGGCTCGCCGTTGGCGATGTGCCACTGGCGCACGAGCTTCCAGGCAGCCTCGACGGACTCGCCGCCGCTATTCGTGAGGAAGACGCGCTCCATGCCCAACGGTGCCGCGATATCCGTCAGGCGCTCGGCCAGACGAACGGCGGCCGGATGCGTCAAGGACCAGCTCGGGGCATAGACGAGTTCCGACATTTGCTTCTGCGCCGCCGCACCGACCTCGGCACCGAAGGCATGCCCGAGATTGGAGCAGAAGAGCCCGGACAAGCCGTCGATGAAGTGCCGGCCCTGGTCGTCGACAACATCGGTGCCATCACCGCGGACGATCATCGGGATCGGCCGGTCATCGAAGGCGCTGAAGTCGGTGAAGTTGAGCAGCATCCGCGAGCGTGCTGCGGCTTGGAGGGCGGAAACCGTTGGTGTACCAGCCGTCATCAGGACATCCTCAATACTGAACGCTCGTTCAGGATCCCGGCAGATTACCATCCTGACTGGCCGTTCAGCAAGGATTTCGGGTGTTACGCCCGGTTCCTGGCCCGCTTGCGAGGGGGCCGGTGGCGCTTCGGATCACTGATCTGGAGTTCGAGCACCGCCGCCTCCCACCACAGATCGGTGAAGGTCGCCCGCGTCATGCCCGGGTCTTCGAGCGCCAACTGAATCGCCAAACCGTCCATCAGCGCGGCCAGGCGCAGACTGGCCCGGGTCGGATCGGCCACCACGAAGTCACCCGATGCAACGCCGTCGACGATCACGGTCAGCAGGGAGGCACGCCAACGGCGGTCAAGGGACTCGCGGGCCTGCCGGGCATTGTCGTCGTGCATGGCCCGGGCCCAGAGTTCCAGCCATAGCCGCCAGTCGCCGACGGCCGGACCGTAGCCGGCCGCGAGTTCGGCCATGTGCCATAGCCGGTCGATCGGGCCCTCGGCGAGGCCCAGCTCCTGATCGAGTTCCGTGTAGAACTCATCCTCAAGAAGGGTGAGGCTCGCCGACAGGGCTTCAGCCAGCGAACCGAAGTGGTAGAGCACGAGACCTTGCGATGTTCCGGCTCGCTCGGCGATATCGGACACCCGGGTCCCAGCGAACCCTCGCTCGCGGATGACCTCGATCGTCGAACGGAGGATGCGCTCCCGCCGCCCACCAGGGGCCTTCACTTCCTCCGCAACGATGGCCATCGATCTCCCGTCGACTCGGGTACTGTGCATTCACGGCATCTGAATGGTCATTCAGTTTATCGTATTGTCACGCCTCGGACGCAGTGTAGGAGATCGCGATGGACACGCTCAGCATGCAGGACTCCGAACTTCGCGCACGCGTCGCGCGGTTCGTCGACGAGATCCTCATCCCCCTCGAGGTCAAGGCGGAGCTCGCCGGCGGACCGCTGCCCGCCGAGGACCAGGCCATGATCCGCGCAGCATCACTCGAGTTCCGGGTACAGGGTGGTGCGCACCTGATCGCCAACGGCGGTCACAGCTGGACGACGACACAGTGGTTCCTCGTCGAGGAGCAGATGGGTCGGTCCACCAACGGTGTCTCGTGGTACGTCCCCAACGCCTACAACGTGTGGAAGGCCGGCACCCCTGAGCAGATCGACCGCTGGCTCAAGCCAGCATTGCGCGGCGAACTGCACGATGCTTATGCCGTTACCGAGGCGGACGCCGGAAGCGATCCGACCATGATGACCACGACGGCCACTCGCATCGACAACGACGGCTGGCTGCTGAACGGGGAGAAGTGGTTCGTCACCTTCGGCACCGTGGCCGCCGTCATCGTCGTCATGGCG
>CAIVQM010000401.1 GCA_903908025.1 uncultured bacterium | reverse complement strand
CCGGGTCCGGAGTTACTTCCTTGTCGTCGATGACCCACTGGACGGAGTCCATGGCATCGGGATTGAAGTCCGGGTCAGCCGCGAAGAAGCCCTTGCACAGCCCAACCAGATCGCCGAACGGCATCGCCTTCGGGAACCGGAAGCACTGAGCGGAGACGAAGAACGGGTTGCCCTTCCACCAGATGTGGACGAGCTGATCGTCGCCGTAGAGCTCCTGGCGTGACTTGGACGGGAACTTGTACTCACTGATCGCCACAACAGGCATGGGTCAGCCCTCCTTGATCGTCGGTGCGTGCCAGGCCAGCCAGTCCTGGTGGTCCATGGAGCCGATGTACTCGCCACCATCACCGGGCTCCAGGCCATACCAGACGGCGACGTCGGGCAGGGTCGGCCCGCCGCAGTTGCCCTGGTAGATCTGGTGCACGGGCAGCCATGCCTGTACGTACTTCTCCGGCTCACGGTCGAAGATCCACTGGCAGCCGTCGGAGCAGAAGTCGAAGCGCTCACCCTCGTAGATCGAGTGGCGCTGGCACTGCACCAACGGGTTGCCGGGCTCGGTGAAGCCCATCGGGATCTGGCAGACCTGGCACAGCTGCGGCAGACCGGGGTTGAAGTAACGCTCCCCGGAGTCCACAACCCGCTGGGCTTTGTCCCACACGACCGACTTGAAGACCGGCCACGTGTCGGGGTAGGCCTCCTCGAGCCACGCCTGATCCTCCGCATTGGGGATGGTCGTCGTGAAGGCTGCTGCATGGCTGTACTGGTAGAGAACCCAGTAGACCTGATGCGACAGGATCTCCTTCTCGTCGATTGCCCACTGCACGTGGCGTGGTGGCTTGATGCCGTAGTACTCGAGGTCCTTGAACAGACCGTTGAGCATCTGCTCCTCGAAGTACAGCTCGAAGGCTTCCTTCCAGCTCATGACCCGCTTGGGGAGCATGTAGTCCATCATCCCTGCGACGAGGGAGATGAGCCGGTAACCCCGCCAGAACCACTTGTCGAGCCACGCCTGCACGATGGGGAGGTTGTCCTCATCCTGCTCGAGCATGAACTTGATGCCCTCGAGGCCGAGGGTCATGTGGCGGCTCTCGTCGGACTGTGCCGAGAACCCGAAGGTCATCGTCGGCAGGTCGCCGTTGAAGGCTGCACCTGACATGAACGGCACGAACAGCAGGTTCGTCAGCAGGTACTCGAACGAGAACCCGATGGCGATCAGCCACTCGAACGGGCCGGCGGTGCCGGCGTCGTCGAAGAACGACTTCGGCACCGACAGGTACCAGACGCGGTCGCTCATCTTGTTCCAGTCGTGCATGCCGCCGAAGAACTTGTTGTAGTGCGACAGTGTGTGGATCTCGGTCTGCGCGTGCCGCAACTCGTCCATGCTCTGGCACAGGGACGCGAATCGCGCACCGGGACCGTTGAAGTAGCGAGCCAGATGCGAGAAGTTGCGATGCGCCTGGTACTCGCCGGACGGGATGCCCTGCAGGAAGATCTTCATCGCGTTCATGTAGCGAGCCTCGGTCAGATTGAGCTGGCCCTGGCTCTGGGCGAAGCCGTCGAGGACGGCGTACAGGCGGCGATCCTTCTCCGACTGGTACTTGTTGTAGGCCTCGACGGTGAGGCGGAAGGGATCCTCCCACTTCGACCAGTCGTGGACCTTGATGCCCTCGAACGTGGTGTAGGGGTACATCTCATCTTCGGTCACGTACGTCGGATCCCAGTCGAGATCGTGGGTCAGTGCCGAATACCGCTGCTGCATCGAGAGCTTGCGCGCGGGCTTCTGGGTGGGAACGGTCATCTGCGCTTCTCCTCAGTGCTTCCAGGCGATGACGATGCGATCGTCATCCCACTCAACGAATTCGCCGAAATAGCTGATCATGGCCATCTGGAACTCGTGGGTCTCCCACGGACGTCCCAGCCGCTCCTCGATGCTTGCCTGGTTGATCACGAGCTGGCCGGTCTTGGTCAGCCGGATGATGCCGGGCATGTGCCGAACCGTCAGGTCGTCGTTGTCGGCCTCGATGGCCTCGACAACTGCGCGGTTCTCCTCGTTCTCCTGGATGTCGACGCCCACGGGGCGCGGTGCAGCCTCTACGCTCATCACTTTCCTCCTGGGACGGTCAGGCCGAGCTCACCGAGCTGGGCGGCGACGGCGGAGGCTGCTGCCTCGGCCGCAGCGACCGCGCCGGTATCGACTCGGGCGTCGAGTGCTGCGGAGAAGTCCGCGACTGCCTCGACGATCTGGTTCCAGCGACGCGCGAGCACGTCGTTGAACGCAGCCTTGTTGATGTCGGCGTACTCGGGATCCGCGAACCAGGTCTTGATCAGCTGGTCGATCCAGCGACGCTGGTCGAGGAACCAGGTCGAGAAGTGCTGTGCGACGAGGCTGTATGCCCCGGCGCCGCCCATCAGGGCCGCCTCGTCCAGGTGGGTGAACATGACCGAGTACAGCAGCCGGTCGCACAGGTCGAGGGCGACGAGCTCCTTGGCGTAGTCGCGCTCGATGAGGAGTTCCTCAATGAGGCGGCGAAGGCCCTGGAGTGCCGGGTCACCGAGCCACTTCTCCTTGGCCTCGGCCAGGGCGTGGGCATGACCGTCGTTGAACGCGATGCCGACGCGCGAGATGTTCTGCGCGTTGCCGATGCGGTCGAAGGCGGCGTAGGTGCAAGCCTGGTCGATCGTCGTGCCGTAGGCGAAGCGGGAGCCCTCGATGGAGATGAGCTCGGCACCAGCCTCGTAGTGGCGCAGCGGGAGCAGGAGATCGGCGACGAGTGCCTGCCAGCCCTCGGGCAGCTTCAGCAGCAACTGG
>CAIVQM010000400.1 GCA_903908025.1 uncultured bacterium | reverse complement strand
CCGCTCGGCAGCAGCATTGTCCGATGCCTCGGCGTACAGGGTGACGCAGGCCTGGTCGTCCTCCGGCAGCACGAGACACCAGCTTCCGTCCGTATCGACGACCCGCATGCCGTCCAGTGCGTCGAAGTCCGCACCAACGACGTGCGTGCGAACAGTCCGCATCACCGAGGCCCGCCGATGCCACGGAACAGATACCGTTCGGGAGACGACCGTGGTCGCGGGGATCCGGGCATTGAGCTGGCTCAGGCTCAGGTCCGTGTCCGCCATCAGCGCCAGGAGCATCATGAGTGCCGAGATCGCGTCGGCGCCCGGGCCGAGCGCCGGCAGCACGAACCGGCCGCGCCCGTCTCCCGCCAGAATGACGTCGGGCTCCGAGCCCGCAGCCGCCAGCTCGGCGAAACCGGCTCCGATGCGTCTCACCTCGATTCCGTGGAAGGCCGCGACCTCCTCCGCGAGGCGGCTGGTGGTGACCGGTACCGCCACACATCCCGAGTGCCGTGAGGCCGCCATCAGGTCCAACATGATCAGGAGCATGCGCCCATCGTCGATGACGCGGCCGAGTTCATCGACCACGCTCAGCCGTTCGCCTGTCGGGCCTAACCGAGCACCGATCTTCGCGCCGGACGACACCACCAGACCGCTTAGGCGTCGCAGTGCCGCCTCACGATAGGGCGCCTGGTCAGCCGCAGACTCCTCCTCCATCGCCGTACCGACCGTCAATGCATCGATGCCCAGTCGTCCCATAATCATCGAGAGCACGCCCACCGAGGGGCCGCCGCCTGCGTCGAGGACGATCCGCGGATGTGCGTGCCGGATGGCCTCCATGTTGATCTCGGCTTCGACGTCGTTGGCATAGTCATCGAGGATCCGATGGGGAGTGCGGATATCGCCGATATCGGACGGCAGTGGCCGGCGGAACTCCTTCCGTATGAAGATCCGCTCGATCGACTCGCGCTGCTGGCTACTGATCTCACCACCGTGCGAGTTGAGGAAGATCACATCAATGCTGTCCGGACGTCCCGGAGTCGTCCGGAGAATCACTCCCCCATCGGAGTAACGCGCAGTGTCGTTGCGGACAAGTGGCGTCGTGACGGCCCGAAGGTCGCGCACGTTTATGCCCGCCGCCGTCAAGGCACCGGCCAGCGCGCGATTGAGCGCGCGGGCGGCCTTGGAGTGATCACGGCCCACGCTGATGGTCGCGCCTTTGGGCAGTGTCGTGGCGAAGGCAGCTGCCAGGCGCACGATCCGCTCAGGCGTCATGTCCACATTGACGATTCCCCGCACGCCGCTGTCGCTGAATACCTGACGCTGGGACGGCGACTCCCAGACCACGGACTCATCGACCACGGTGCCTTCGTCGATCGTCTTGCCGGGGTAGATCATCACGTCGGTGCCGATCACGGCGCCGTCCATGATCGTGCATCCATCAGCGATCACAGACCCATCCAGAACCCGAGCACCATGCCGCACCTCCGTGGCGCGGCCGATGATGCAGCCGCGGAGCTCGGCGTCGTTGCCGACAAAGACATTCGGGTGCAGGACGCAGTGGTCGACCACCGCCCGAGCACGGATCAGAGCGTTCGTCCCGACCACCGTGTACGGGCCGATGACGGCGCCCGCCTCGATCTTCGCGAACGGCCCTATGTAGACCGGCGGTCGCACATCCGCCTCAGGTGACAGTTCGGCACCCGTCGCGACCAGGACACCAGGCGCCACCTCGAATGCATCGACCTGACTCTTCACGCGGCCGTCCAGGACATCGCGCTGCGCCCGGCTGTAGCTCGCGAACGTGCCGACGTCCTCCCAATACCCGTCCATGACCTGCCCGTAGACGCGCGCCCCACGCGCCAGCAGCGCCGGGATGACGTGCTGCGCCCAGTCACTCGGCTCATCGGCGGCAATCGACTCAAGCACCCGGGGGCTCACGATGTAGACGCCGGTGTTGACGGTGTCGTCCGCAACCTCGCCCCAGCTCGGCTTCTCCACCATGGATAGGACGCGACCGTCTTCTGCGATGGAGACGACCCCGAAGTTGCGCGGATCGGCGCGATGAGCGAGCGCGATTGTCAGGTCGGCATCCATAGCCACGTGACGGCGCTGCAGCTCGCGGAGATCGATATCGGTGAGGCAGTCACCGGAGATGACGAGAATGTCCTCGTCATCGAGCCATGTCTGTGCATATCGCACGCTTCCGGCCGTGCCCAACGGCCGCGGCTCGGTGAGGAACCGCAGTGCGACGCCCTCAATGCGGTCGGCACTGAAGTACTTGAGAACCACGCTTGCCTGATGCTGAAGTGTCACAACGCACCGCTCAACACCGTGCTCGCCGAGGAGTCGCACTACCCGCGCGAGCATCGGCTCACCGACGATGGGCAGCAGCGCTTTTGGCACGGCTGTCGTCAGCGGACGCAGCCGCGTCCCGGCTCCACCTGCCATCACCACTGCCTGCATCGCTACCCCGTCATCACGCTAACTCACGTAGTGCGAACGTCTGCTGTGCGTAGCGTATGCCGGACCACCAGTACAGGTATGTCCCCCAGAGCGCGAAAGCCCACCCGAACGCGGTTGCGGCGGCGCCGAAGGTCGGCAGATCGCCGAGGAGGAGGAGGGGGAAACCCCACAGCAGGCAGAAGGTCGCCGACTTCCCGACATAAGTCACGGGCAGGGCCAGCCGACCGGATGCGCGAATCCTCGGCAGCAGCGTCAGCAGGAAGAGTTCACGGCCCACGAGAATGGCCACCAGCCACCACGGGATGATCCCTCGCAACGCTAGACCGAGCAGGGTGGCCGCGATGTAGAGGCGATCAGCCAGCGGGTCAAGCAGGATTCCCAGTTCACTGCGCTGATTCAGCGCTCGAGCCAGTGCCCCGTCGACCCAGTCGCTCGCGCCAGCGGCCGCGAGGAGCACGAATGCCCAGCCATCGGCTTGGGGTACCAGGATCAGCCACAGGAAAACGGGCACTCCGAGCAGTCGCGCGAAGCTGATCAGGTTCGGGACCGTCAGGATCCGCGACGACGCAGCGGGCTCGTCAGGGAGTTGGCTCATCGCCGGGTTCCTCGACCACTACCTCGGCGACCGGTTCCTCGACCACTACCTCGGCGACCGGTTCCTCGACCACTACCTCGGCGACCGGTTCCTCCACCACCACGGCACCGGCCGAGTGACGGCCCGCACCGCGCGGACGGCGAAGCGCCAGGATCAGGAACGCAATACCAAGCAGCAGGAGCACCGCTGCCGAGATGCCGAGCCACAGCACCCACGTGCGAGCCGCCGGAATGGTGAACTGCGCACCGAGCACCAACGGACCGCTCGGGACCCCTGCCGGATGCATGACCACCAACGTAAGTGGCCGCGTCTGCGGCACGATGATCTGTGGCGAACGCCCCACATCATCGGTGATCCAGAAGGTCTGCTCGACAGGTGGTGGCGGCGGCTGCGAACCCGGTACCTCACGGACCACCCAGCCGGACCCCTCCCGAAGGGCTACCGCATAGCCAGCCCCCTTGACGAAGGCATCGACGTCGGCGGTAGCGGCGGCACCGAGGAAGAGGGTGCCGGACGGATCTCCACGATCGGCCGAGGCCACGATGAGTCGGGTCTGTCCTAGCGAGTCAAGGTACGGAATCGTGGCAGAGAACCTGTCGACGTCGACAACGGTCAGCGCATCCGTTGCACCTGGGGTGATGGTTCCCGCGTCGAACCGAAGACCGTCTGCAGCGACGAATGTTGCGTACCCCCAGGCAGCCGCCGTCCCCACCGTCCCCGCCGCAAGAATGAGCAGCACGGCGATGGCGCCCAGGACGATCCGCTTGACCACTTGTGAGACTTCCCTTTCCGAAGACGTATGCACAACGCTACTGGTGGCGGACCCGCCTAGTGATGAAGGACCAGATACAGCGTGGCCCCGATCCCGATGAGGACCACGAGCCCGCGCAAGACCTGGCCGGGCAGCCGTCGGGCGGCCCGCCCACCCACGTACCCTCCGGGGATCGACCCGCACGCCAGAGCCAGGGCCGCGAGCCAGATGACTTCGCCATGAATCGCGAACACGACGGCCGCTGTGATGTTCGCGACCGAGGCCAGGATGTTCTTGGCGCCGTTCGAGCGCTGAGTATCGGAGTCGTAGACGAGGCCGAGCGCGGCCATGAGCATGATGCCCTGGGCTGCCCCGAAGTAACCGCCGTAGACCCCGATCAGCCCAGTCCACGGCCAGACGCTGTGGGCACCGCGACTGCGGTGCTCGCCGATCTTCCGGGCCAGGATCGGCTGCACCGCGATCAGCACGGTCGCTGCGCCCACCAGCCACGGGACAATGGTGACGAACACCTTGGCCGGCAGGGACACGACGAGCGTGGCTCCGATAGCTGCACCCACGACCGATGCCACGAGAGGCCACCTCAGCCGGACCATCCGGTCTCGCAACTCGGTTCGGTACGCCCACGCCGAAGCTAAGGAGCCGGGTGACAAGCCAGCGGTGTTTGTGCCGTTCGCCGCTATGGGCGGAATGCCCACAGCGATCAGCGCTGGGTAGGTGATCAGTGTTCCTGATCCGACGGCGGCATTGATGGCACCGGCGGCGAAACCGGCGCAAGCCAGCCACATCAGCGTGATGGGGTCCACGGCTCAATCACCCTGCCGCGGTGCGCCGCGCGAACCATCTACCCGCGTCGTACCGCACACCAATACCCATGCCGAAGGCGAGGGTGAGGTTCACGTCCGTCATCACCTCGCTGATCGGGCCACGCGCCACGATCCGTCCACCGCGCAGCAGCAGCAGATGGGTGAATCCTGATGGGATCTCCTCGACGTGATGCGTAACAACAACCTGTGTCGGTGCATCCGGATCCAAGGCGAGTCGGTCCATGCGCTCAACGAGGTCCTCACGTCCGCCGAGGTCCAGACCCGCCCCAGGCTCGTCGAGTAGGACAAGCTCAGGATCGCTCATGAGTGCCCGGGCGATCAGTGCTCGCTTGCGCTCACCCTCCGAGAGGGTGCCGAATGTGCGGCGGGCAAGGGCGTCCATCCCCCAGGTCGCGAGGAGCGCCAGCGCCCGGAGTCGGTCCGACTCGTCGTACTCCTCGCGCCATCGTCCGGATACGCCCCAAGCACTGGTCATGACCACATCGAGCACCGACTCCCCCGCTGGGATGTCGGCGAGCATCGCGCTTGACGCCCATCCGATGCGGGGCTTGAGCTCAGCGAGATCGACCGTGCCCATGACCTCGCCAAGGAGCTCTACCTCGCCGATCGTCGGAAACATCCGGCCGGAGGCAAGCTGCATCAGCGTGGTCTTGCCGGCTCCGTTGGGGCCCATCACGGCCCAACGCTCACCCTCGGACACCACGAGATCGATGTCCTGCAAGAGGAGTGACGCGCCCCGGCGCACGCTCACACCCGTCATGCGCACCACGTTCGTCACGGGGCAACCCTAGGCGCTGTCCGATTCGCGGGCGCACTAGCGTTGGACCGCCATGGAGGAACAACGAAGGACCCTTCTCATCACCCTGTCGGGCAATGACCGACCGGGTGTCACGCGCAGCCTGTTCACCACGCTCGATGCCCACCCCGTGACGGTGCTCGATGTCGAGCAACTTGTCGTGCGGAGCAGGCTGATCCTCGCCGTGCTGGTCGAGGTCACTGGCGACGATGCCGTCATGGCTGCGACCCGCTCTGCGGTGCGCCACACGGCGGCCGATCTTGATATGGATGTCGAGACCGTCTCGGGCGCCGCGGAGGACGATGAACGTCGCCACAATCGCCTCCACATCACCATGCTTGGCGCCCCGCTTACGCCCTCGGCCGTGGCCAGCGTCGCTGCCGAGATAGCCGAACGTGGCGGGAACATCGACCGCATCCGCCGCATCGCCTCGTATCCGGTCACCGCGATCGTCTTCGAGGGATCGGGCGTCTCCGTCGAGGAACTCCGGCGGCCCCTCGCCGCTGTTGCCGCACGACATGGTGCTGACATTGCCGTGCAGGAGGCAGGTCTGGATCGGCGAGGCCAGTACCTCGTCGTCATGGACGTCGACTCGACCTTCATCCAGAACGAGGTCATCGATCTGCTGGCAGAGGAGGCCGGCGCCCTCGACGAGGTCGCAGCGATCACCACTCGCGCCATGGCGGGTGAACTCGACTTCGAGCAGTCACTGCGGGCGCGCGCCGCACTACTCGCCGGACTTCCCGAGTCCGCGCTTGCGCGTGTCCGTGCGCGCATCACGCTCACGCCCGGTGCGCGCACGCTGTGCCGGACCCTGAGCAGGCTCGGGTACCGGATCGCCCTTGTCTCCGGTGGCTTCACCGAGGTGATCGCACCCATAGCAGCGGAGCTTGGTGTCACAGATGTGCGCGCCAACACTCTCGAGGTCAGGGACGGCATCCTCACCGGCAACGTTGTCGGGCCGGTCATCGACCGGCTGGGCAAGAAATCCGCAATGGAGGCCTTCGCTCGGCAATACTCGATCCCCATGCGGCGCACGATCGCTATCGGCGATGGCGCGAACGACGTCGACATGCTGGCGGCCGCGGGGCTTGGGATCGCCTTCAACGCCAAGGCAGCCGCCCGAGCGGCGGCGGATACCTCCGTGAACGTTCCCTACCTCGACTCCGTGCTCTTCCTGATCGGTGTCACTCGCGAGGAGATCGAGTCAGCCGACGCCCGCGACGGCCTGCCCATCGCCGAGCACGGCCGCTCCGTCTAGTCGTCAGCCGCGGGGCACCGCGAAATCGACGACTCGGAAACCGCGATTCTGCGTGATGGCGAGGGCCAGAGGCAGATCGGATTCCAGCACGGCGACCGCACTCGTTGGGAACTTCGCCGTCGCCGTGGCACGCATCTCGTCCGCCCGGCACAGAGCCAGGACCACGTCTGCCAGCCCGGGATTGTGACCGACGAGCATGAGGGTGTGCGTATCCGGCGGCACGCTCCCGATCACGTCGATCAGGGTGGTGACGGAGGCCTCGTAGATACGGGCTTCGTCATCGACATCCACGGCGTCCCAGCGCTCGGACAGGTGCGTATGGGCCAGGCCCCAGGTCAGTTGCGCCCGCCGGGCGGTGGAGATCCGCACGACTGGCGGATGACCGTCCTCCCAGTTGATGTGGGTGTCGAGCCATGCACCCAGCGCCGGCGCATCACGTCGGCCCCATTCGTTCAGGGGACGATCGTGATCGACCACCCCCCAGGGATAGTCGCTCTTTGCGTGCCGCACGAGGATGAGTCGCGCGCCATGCTGACTGTTGGAGTCCATCACGCGCCCTGCGAGTGCACCCCGCCGTCGACGTGGATGATCTCTCCGGTCGTAGCGGGGAACCAGTCCGACATCAGCGCGACGCATGCCTGTGCTGCGGGAACAGGATCGCCCAGATCCCAGGTCAATGGTGCTCGGGTCGACCACACCGCATCGAACTCGTCGAAGCCCGGGATGCTCTTCGCCGCAATGGTGCGGATCGGGCCGGCAGCGATGAGGTTGACGCGGATCCCCAACGGACCCAGGTCACGCGCGAGATAGCGCGAGGTGCTCTCGAATGCGGCCTTCGCGACGCCCATCCAGTCGTACTTGGGCCACGCAACCGAGGCATCGAAGTCGAGTCCGACGATCGACGCCCCGCGCCCCAGCAGAGGCTGGGCTGCCACGGCCAAGGCCTTCAGCGAGTAGGCCGAGACCTGCAGTGCCGTGCTCACATCTGCCCACTCGGTGTTCAGGAAGTTGCCGCCGAGGGCCGCCTCGGGTGCGTAGCCGATCGAGTGCAGGACGCCGTCGAGGCCGTCAACGTGCTCGCGAACGCGATCAGCAAGGGCATCGAGATCATCGGTATTGGTGACGTCGAGCTCGACGATGGGCGCCGGCACCGGAAGGCGGCTCGCCGAGCGAACGGTGAGGGGCATGGCTCGGCCGAATGACGTCAGGACCACCGTGGCGCCCTGCTCCTGCGCCAGCCGCGCAACATGGAACGCAATCGACTGGTCGGTCAGCAGCCCCGTAACGAGGATGCGCTTGCCGTCGAGCAGGCCCATGGCCGGTCCTTCCGTTCGTGTGTCGTAGTGCCCAGGCGGGCGTCAGTTCCCCATGCCCAGGCCGCCATCGACGGGGATGACAGCGCCCGTGACATACGACGCGGACACCAGGAAGTCGACCACGTCGGCGATCTCGGACGGTTGAGCATACCGACCGAGCGGGATACCCCCGAGGATCGCAGCGCGTCTGTCGTCATCCAGCTCGGCTGTCATGTCCGTCTCGACGAAACCCGGGGCGATTACGTTCACCGTGATCCCGCGCGAGCCCACCTCACGTGCCAGCGATCGAGCTGCCCCCACGAGACCGGCCTTCGAGGCGGCGTAGTTCACCTGCCCGGCTGAACCGAGTGCCCACACCACCGACGAGACGAAGACGATGCGTCCGGTCTTCGCACGCAGCATCCCCTTCATGGCGCGCCGGGCGAGCCGGATGCTGCCAGCGAGGTTGGTCTGGAGCACCTCGTCGATGTCGTCGTCGCTCATCCGCATGAGAAGCGTGTCGCGGGTGATGCCAGCATTGGCGATCAGCACCGTGACCGCACCGAACCGCTCCTCGATCTCGTCGAACGCAGCGGTGATCGACTCCGGCGAACTGACATCGAGACGAACCGCATCAAGCCCATCGGGCGCCTCACCGGACCGCGAACCCACGATCACGGTGCAGCCGGACTCGCGGAGTCGGAGCGCCGTGGCGAGGCCGATCCCGCGGTTTCCGCCCGTTACCAGTGCTACTGCCGACATCGGTTCTCCCATTCCTGTTGTCAGTCGTTCTGTGTCGGGTTGGCTGCGGGGCGCAGCCAGATGCTGAGGGGAATGATGGCCAGTGGCAGCCAGTTCGCGATATCCGGGGCAACGACGGACACCAGGCCGATCGCGAGGAAGAACAGGCCGATGACCGGCCCCCGCAGGTTCACCCGTCGTTGATTACCGGGCGACAGAACCGCTGCGTCGTCGGCCAACAGTTCCGGATGCCGACGCAGGTGCCAGCCCAGCGCGGCACCCAGGAAGGCGATCGCCGCCATCGTTCCCCAGTAGAGGAGTCCCACACTCGAACGGCCCCCCTGCGACTCTCCGAACATCGAACTGACCCACGGCAACAGCACGATGCAGGCCAGCCACGTCGTGTTGACCCAGAAGATGAACGGGTCGTAGTTGCTGATGGAGTTGAGGATCCGGTTGTGTGCCAGCCACATGACCGCGACGACGTAGAACGTGAACAGGAACGTCCAGATCTGGCTGGCGTGATCACCGATGATCGTCCAGACCGACTGCCCGTCCCCCGGTCCCGCGATGTCGACCAGCGGCAGCACGAGGACCGTCACCGCGACCGCGACGACCGCGTCGCTGAAGTTGATCAGCCGGTCGACGGACCGACCGGTCCCCGTGTCGCCAGCCGGGCGGCGCTCAGGCACGCTCAGACATCCTCGAGCCGGGAGCCCACCTTCACCGTGACCTGGAAGTGGTCGACCAGCCCATCGCGAATGTAGCCGCGCATCTGGGTGACCTCGAACCAGTCAAGATGATCCACGGTCTTGGACAGCCGCATGACGGCATTACGGATCGCCTCGTCCATTCCGACCTTCGACGTTCCGACGACCTCTGTCAGGCCGTATGTCCGTTCAGCCACCTGTCCTCCTCCGTAGTCCCGGCAGATCCGGGTGAGCGCGCAGGCCCATCTTGGCCTACCGTGGGGGAATGGCGAAGGGCGATCCCATCGAGGTCTTCACGATCACCGATGCCCAGCGTCCACTGAGCGTTGAGCAGGCCGCTCGCACCCGCCGCTATCTGGTGTCCATGGGCATCCGCACCGTCTGCGTCATCGCAGCGATCTTCGTACCGGGCTGGCCGCGGGCGGTGTTCATCGCCGGTGCCATCGGGCTGCCCTATCTCGCCGTCGTGGTCGCCAATGCGGGGCGTGAGAACGACGAGCCCGGTCAGGCTGCGGTCACCCAGGCTGTCCGCCCCGAACTGCCCACGTCGGGCGTCGCCATCGACCCGACGATCCCCCACGCCGACCACCGGACCACTGCTGCCTGACCCGGCGTACGTAGGGTGGCACCGTGATCTGGCCGCTGCTCCGAACCCGTCGGTGGCTGGCCTTCACCATCGTGGTGATTGTCACGATCGTGGGGTTCGGGCTGCTGAGCCACTGGCAATGGTCGAGGGCCGAGCTGCGCCGTCAGGAGCGCATCGACTTCCAGGCCGCGCTGTCCGCCAACCCGGTCCCCATCTCGACGCTGACGGCACCGCAGTTGGCGGCTGAGGAGTGGCGGGCCGTGACCGTGCGTGGGCGCTATCTCCCAGATCCCCAGGTCGGTGTTCGCAAGCGGCCACTCGAGGCCCGCAACGGCTTCTGGGTGATGACGGCCCTCCAGCCGGACCAGGGACCGGTCGTTTGGATCAACCGGGGCTGGCTGCCGGCGGGCGAGGATGCCCTGACGACGCCGACGTTCCCCGCGCCGCCGGCGGGCGACGTGCAGGTCGACGGCTATCTCCGCGCGTTCGAGGCGCCCGGCGACCAAGGCAACACCGGGCTGCCAGCCGGGCAGATCGCCGCCCCCTCCCCCATGCTTCTCCCGGCGGTCGGACAGAGCCTGGACGCATTCGTCCAACTGGCCACGTCCGATCCGGCCCAAGTCGGGCTGATCGCCGTGCCCCTGCCTGAGATCGACGAGAGCCGCAACGTCTCCTACGCGATCCAATGGCTGCTCTTCGCGGCCGTCGCGATGGCAGGCTGGTACTTCTTCATCCGCCGCGAGGCCGTTGAGGATGCACAGCGGCGCGACAGTGCGCTGGCCAACGACGGAACGGACGGTGCCTGATGGATCTCGGACTGGATGGTCGCGTCTACGTTGTCTCAGGCGGGAGCAAGGGCCTCGGCCTGGCTACCGCCGAGGCGCTCGTCGCCGAGGGCGCGCGCGTCGTGATCGTCGGCCGCACGCACGTAGCCGTCAACGCCGCGGTGGCCGCCCTGGGCGACAAGGCCGCCGGCCTCGCAGCCGATCTCGGTCACCCGGCCACAGCCGACACTGCGGTAACGCTCGCCATGGACCGGTTCGGACGCCTCGACGGGGGCCTGATCAGCGTCGGCGGCCCACCCGCTGGCACCCCTCTGACAACCACGGACGATCAGTGGCGCTCAGCCTTCGAGACGGTGTTTCTCGGGTCGCTGCGGCTGGCACGCGCCCTCTGCGAGGGCATTGCCGCCGTCGGCACGCAGGCGACCGGGTCCATCGCATGGGTGCTCTCGACCTCGGCCGTCGAGGTCTTTCCCGGACTGACGACCAGCAACGGCCTGCGGCCCGGCCTGGCCATGCTCATCACCGACCTCGCCGATGAGGTCGGGCCGAGCGGCATCCGAGTCAATGGCCTGCTGCCCGGTCGCATCGCGACGGCACGGCTGGCGGCGCTCGACGAGTCGACCGGTGACGCGGCCGCCTCCCGGGAACGCGCAAGTGCGCGAATCCCGCTGCGCCGCTACGGGGAGCCGGCCGAGTTCGGTCGGGTCGCTGCCTTCATCCTCAGCCCAGCGGCGTCGTATCTGTCGGGCAGCCTCGTGCGCGTCGACGGCGGAGTCACTCGGCACCCCTGACCGCCGGCCGCCGCCGTCAGGAGCAGTCAGTCCAGATCGGCGCTGGCCAATCCCTCGTCCGAGAACTGCGTCCGGTACAGCTCGGCGTAGATCCCGCCGCGGGCAAGCAGGTCGTCGTGCGTTCCGCGCTCGGCAACGTGGCCAGCGTCGATCACGAGGATCTGATCTGCCCTTCTGACGGTGCTGAGCCGGTGCGCGATGACGACCGAGGTCCGCCCCTCGAGGGCCGTGTCGAGCGCCCGCTGCACGGCAGCCTCGCTCTCACTGTCGAGGTGTGCGGTCGCCTCGTCGAGGACCACCACCCGGGGACCCTTCAGAAGCAAGCGTGCCAAGGCAATCCGCTGCTTCTCACCACCCGACAGTCGATGACCGCGGTCGCCCACAACGGTGTCGAGGCCTTCGGGCAGCTGGTCGATCAGGTTGCCGATCTGCGCGGCCGAGCACGCATCAAGCAGGTCGGCCTGTGTCGCATCCGGTCGGGCATACAGCAGGTTCGCCCGGATCGTGTCGTGGAACATGTGGGAGTCCTGCGTCACCACACCCACGCCATCGCGCAGCGAGGCCAATGTGGCATCGCGGACGTCCATGCCGCCGATGCGGATGCCGCCTTGCGTTACGTCATAGAGCCGCGTCAGTAATGCCGTCGTCGTGGTCTTACCGGCTCCCGAGGGACCGACAAGGGCTGTCATCGTGCCGGCTGGCACGACGAAGGAGATTCCGGTGAGTACATCTGAACTGGCAACCACGTTGTCGTCCCTGGCGATCGCCTCTAGCGAAGCCAGCGACACCTCGCTTGCACTCGGGTACCGGAAGCGAACATCATCGAACTCGACCGACAGCGGGCCATCGGGCAGCGGCCTGGCTTCAGGAGACTCCTGCACCATCGGCATGAGGTCGAGCACCTCGAACACGCGCTCGAAGCTGACAAGTGCCGTCATGACATCCACCCGCACGTTCGACAGCGCCGTCAGCGGGCCGTAGAGCTGCGCCAGGAGACCGACGAGCGCGAGCAGCGTCCCGAGGGTGAGCACGCCGGAGATGACGAGATTGCCGCCGAGTCCGTAGACGATTGCCGTCGCCAGCGAAGCGACAAGGGCGAGGGCGGTGAAGAACCAGCGGTTCGCCATGGCCATCTGCACCCCGATGTCACGGACCCGCTCCGCACGCCCAGAGAATGCCGCGGCCTCGTCCTCCGGACGTCCGAAGAGCTTGACGAGGAGCGCGCCGGCCACGTTGAACCGCTCCGTCATCTGGGTGCTCATGGCCGCGTTGAGACCCATTGACTCACGCGTCATCGACTGCAGACGGCGACCCATGTACCGGGCGGGGAACAGGAACAGCGGGACGAGCAGAAGCGACACGACGGTCACCTGCCACGACAGGATGAACATCGCCGTGAGCACGATCACCAGTGAGATCAGGTTGCCGAGGACGCCACCGAGGGTGGACGTGAAGGCCTGCTGCGCGCCGATGACATCGCTGTTGAGGCGGGAGATCAGGGCACCGGTCTGCGCGCGCGTGAAGAACGCCACCGACTGCCGCTGGACGTGGTCGTAGACCTCGGTGCGGAGGTCGTAGATGAGCCCTTCACCGATGCGCGACGAGAACCACCGGCTGACAAGTCCCAGTGCGGCATCGAGGATCGCGAGGACGGCGATGATCAGCGCCGTGACCGTGACCACCTGGGCGTTGCCCTGGTTGATGCCGTCGTCGACGAGCCGAGGGATCATCAACGGCTGCGCAACGCTCAGCAGCGACACGAACACGAGCGTGATGAGGAAGAAGATGATCAGGGTTCGGTACTTGCCCGCGTAGCCGAAGATGCGACGCACAAGGGCGCGGTTGACCTTGCGTTCCGAGACGGAGGGATCCCGCGTCAGGGACCGATAGGCCATCCAGCCGCTGTCATGCGACATCAGGAACCACCGGCCAGCAGCGTCGCCAGTTCCGACAGCCGCCGAATCTGAGCAGCTCTCTCGCGACCGGTCTGGTCGGGTGACGTTAAGGCACCCTGCAGCAGGGACTTGAGCTCGCTCACCGCGCCCGGCAAGGCCGCGATGATCGGTTCGAGCAGTTGTGCGACGTACTCATCCCACTGCTCCCTCGGCACCTCGGCGATGGCGACCCCGCTGGACACGGCCTCCGCCGCCTCGACATACCGGCCAGTCGCGCAGATCTCAAGGGCACGCGAGTAGCCGACCACAGACACCAAGGGCGCCGTGCCTCCGAGATCGGGTACCAGCCCGAGCGACGTCTCTCGCATCGCGAGCTTCGCATCAGGTGCGACCACCATCAGGTCGCAGGCGAGTGCCAGCTGGAAACCCGCTCCGATGGCATGTCCCTGCACGAGGGCGATGGTGATCTGCGGCACGCGCCGCCACCAGGTGAAGGCCGCCTGCGCAGCCCGGATGAAGGCATCCATCTGCTCCGGCGGGTAGGTCGCCAGGCTCAGCAGGGAGTCCTCGCCCGGCACGCCGTCGGGAGTGAGCATCCGCCGGTCGAGCCCGGCTGAGAAGCTGGCCCCTTCGCCCGTCAGGACAACAGCCCGCACATCGTCCGTCAGCAGCTCGGGGATCGAGGCCAGCCGACGCCAGGTTGCTGGGGTCTGGGCGTTGCGCGCGTCCGGGTTGCACAGGGTCACGTGGACGACGTCGCCCACTCGCTCGATGCGCACCCGGTCCAGTTCGCCGTACTCGGTCATGGGCACTCCTTCGTCAAGCCAGTTCAACCAGATCCGCGTAGTCGTCATTCCACAGGTCCTCGTCACCGTCGGGGAGGATGAGGACCCGTTCGGGGGCGAGCGCCATGACCGCCCCCGGATCGTGCGAGACGAGGATCACGGCCCCTTCGTATCGGGACAGGGCCCCGAGGACCTCCTCGCGGCTCGCTGGGTCGAGGTTATTGGTGGGTTCGTCAAGGAGCAGCACATTGGCTCCTGAGACAACGAGACAGGCCAGCGCCAGCCGGGTCTTCTCGCCTCCGGAGAGCACTCCCGTCGGCTTGCTGGCCGCATCGCCCTCGAACAGGAAGGAGCCCAGGACCGTTCGCTGCCGGGTGTCGTCGAGGTGCGGTGCGGCATGCCGCATGGTCTCGAGGACGGTGGCGGTCGGGTCGAGGGTCTCGTGTTCCTGCGCGTAGTAGCCGATCACTGCTCCATGACCGGGTGTGATCTCGCCCGTGTCCGGCTTGTCAACGCCAGCGAGAATCCTGAGCAGGGTGGTCTTGCCGGCTCCGTTGAGCCCCAGGATCACGACCCTGCTCCCCCGGTCGATGGCCAGATCGACATCGGTGAAGACCTCGAGGGATCCGTATGACCGGGACAGGCCCGACGCCATCAACGGCACCCGCCCGCATGGTTTCGGCTCCGGGAACCGCAGAGCCGCGACCTTGTCGCTTCGGCGAACCTCATCACTCGACGCCATGATCTTGTCGGCGCGCTTGAGCATCGACTGCGCTGCCTTGGCCTTCGTCGCCTTGGCGCGCATCTTCTCCGCCTGCGAGCGCAGGGCATCGGCCTGCTGCTCGGCATTGCGACGCTCGCGACGGCGACGACGCTCATCGGCCTCACGCGCCGTCAGGTACGCCTTCCAGCCCATTGCATAGAGGTCGATCTCGCGCCGATTGGCGTCGAGATGCCACACCTTGTTGACGGTGTCCTGCAGGAGTTCGTTGTCGTGGCTGATGACGATGAACCCGCCCTCGTAGGAAGACAGGAACTTGCGCAGCCACCGAACCGAGTCAGCGTCGAGGTGGTTGGTGGGCTCATCGAGCAGCAGCACGTCCGCGCCGCTGAACAGGATCCTGGCGAGTTCAACACGCCGGCGCTGACCGCCCGACAGGGTGCCGAGTGGCTGGTCGAGGATGCGCTCCTGCAGCCCCACGCTTGCTGCGATAGCGGCAGCCTGTGACTCCACCGCGTAGCCGCCAAGCGCATCGAACTCGGCTTCGGCACGGGCGTAGCGGGCAATCAGGCGGTCACGCTCCGCCTCGTCGGTCGTGCCCATGCCCATACTGGACTCCTGCATGCGCCGAACGACGTCGTGCAGTCCCCGCGCCGAGAGGATCCGATCGCGGGCGATCTCGTCAGGGTTGCCGGACCGCGGGTCCTGGGGCAGATAGCCAACCGTGCCCGTGACGTGGACAGCACCGCCCGCGGGCATGGTCTCCTGCGCGAGGATGCGGGTGAGGGTTGTCTTGCCGGCTCCGTTG
>CAIVQM010000399.1 GCA_903908025.1 uncultured bacterium | reverse complement strand
GTGGCACAGCCGGTCCGCGATGAGGGCCGCCGCGAGCTCGTCCGTCGCGTCGATCAGGCAGGGTGTGCGCCTCGCCGCCGCAGCGAGCAGCACGCCCACCGTGCCGGCAATCGCCTGTGCGTTGAGTGCCTCGAGCAGCTCGAGTGGGCTGCCGCGATGCTCGGACGTGGCTGCGACGCGGTCGCGGATCGCAGCGCACTCGTCCATCCACTGCCGGTCGGGCATGCCGGCCGGCTGGGGCAGGATCGCCGACGCCTCCTTGCGACTGAGCAGGGCGATGATGGTTCGGGCGATGACGTCATCACGTGCGTCGATGCGCGGCACCAGTAGCGTCACGCCGGAGTCGATTGCGCGATCGGCAGCGCTGACGCCGGCAAGGAATGCGTCATGCGTGGTTGCCTGCGGATCGATGATCGAGGGCACGGGCGCCCACGCGAGCGGTGCGCCCGTGGACACCGACTGCCACCAGCCGAGCAGCGTTGCGAGTTCGCCTGTGACGTCGCCAGGCACGGCGGGCGAAGGGGAGGCCGCCTCCGGCATCGCAATGCGATCGACAATGGCCGACACATCGACGGGTAAGTCGGTCACGGCACTCCTGCGGTCGGGCCTCGTCGTCGGGGACGCTCAGGTCGGAAGCAGCACCAGTATGACGAGCGCCGCCGCTGTTGCCAGTTCCGTGGTGGCCCCGAGTACGTCGCCGGTGATGCCGCCGAGTCGGCGCACGGCGGTGCGGACGACCACGGCGCCCACCACGAGTGCACCCAGGGCCGCAGCTACTGCGGTCACGGGGTTGCCGCCCGTCAGGCTCGCGGCAGCGGCGCACGCAGCCGTCCATGTCACCGCGAGGATGACGAAAGCGGCTGGCGGAACGCTGCCAGCGACAGTGGCGCCGAGGCCGTCAGCGCGTGCGGCAGGAACTCCGCGCACACAGGCGAGGGTGATGGCCAGGCGGCCGGTCCCGACCGCGATGACGAGGCCGAGGGCGGCACGCCCGGCACCGACAAGGCCCGCGTACGAGGCGACCTGCACGAGCAGCACGAGCACGATGGCGACGACCCCGAACGGACCGATGTCGGAGCGTCGCGCGATGTCCAGTGCCTGTTCGGCAGGGCGGCCACTGCCGAGGGCATCTGCGGTGTCGGCGAGGCCGTCGAGATGTAGTCCGCGCGTCACGTAGGCCATGGCGGCGATGGCAAGGGCAGCCAGGATCAGCGGACCGAAGGCCGGTGAGACGTGTGACGCCAGCAGCTGGACGATCCCGCCGACGACGATTGCGAGCAATGCGCCGACGAGCGGTGCCAGCAGCATGGCCCCGCGGGCCACCCGAGCAGCGACGGTGCTCGGCGCAGGGACGGGCACCCGCGTCAGCGTGCCAATGGCCAGCCGCAGGGCGTCAGGCATCGCGGTCCGTGACACCGGCGCTGTCGAATGTCGCCATCTCGGCGAGAGTGGTGGCAGCCGCGGTCAGCAGCGGGATTGCGAGCAGCGCGCCCGTGCCCTCGCCAAGGCGCAGGCCCAGATCGATCAGAGGCTCGAGGCCGAGCGACGCCAGCGCGATCGTGGCGGCCGGCTCCGTCGATCGATGTCCTGCGACCCACCAGTCGCACGCCCCGGGCGACAGTCGCTCGGCGACGAGCGCTGCGGCGCAGGACACGATGCCGTCGAGGATGACCGGGATCCCGCGAGCGGATGCCTCGGCGAGGTAGCCGGTCATGGCGGCGATGTCGGGACTGCCGACGCGCGCGAGAGGAGGGCCGGGTCGTTGGTCGCGTCCGCTCCGCGTGACATGGCAGCCGCGACGGCCGTGGACTTCCGCGTGAGCGTCGCATCGTCGATGCCGGTGCCACGGCCGGTCACCGTGGCTGCGTCTGTGCCTGTCAGCAGGCCAATGAGAGTCGCTGCCGGAGTCGTGTTGCCGATGCCCATGTCCCCGGCGATCAGGAGGTCGGCACCCGCTGCCTGTTCCTCCTGGGCGAGTTCCCGGCCCAGGGCAATCGACGCGGCCGCCTCATCGCCAGTCATCGCGTCCTCGCGGTCGATCGATCCGCAGGATCGGCGGATGCGTCGCGCCGCGACAGTGGGGTCGATCGCATCCAGGTATGCCGGATCGGCATCGACGCTGACGTCGACGACGCGGACCGTGGCGCCCATCTGCCGAGCGAGGACGTTGGCAGCGGCACCCCCGGTGACGAAGTTGGCCACCATCTGCGCAGTGACCTCCGGCGGGTAGGCCGAAGTCGACGCGGTGCGAGCGATGCCGTGATCGCCGGCGAAGATGACGAGCGCCGGATGGCGAAAGGGCGTGGGCGGGCACTGTCCCTGCACAGCGCACATCCAGACCGAGAGGTCCTCGAGTCGGCCGAGTGCACCGGCCGGCTTGGTCAGGGTCAACTGTCGCGCGGCAGCCGCTGCTGCGGCGTCCTCGTCAGGCATGGGTGGGAACTCCCGTTCGGCTGGGCAGGGGTATGGGGT
>CAIVQM010000398.1 GCA_903908025.1 uncultured bacterium | reverse complement strand
GTCTACCTCATCCTGAGGCACGAGTTCGGTGTACGCGTCACCGACAGCAAGGTCAACCTGCCGGCCCTTGCGGTCCAACTGCACCATCTCCGCTCCCGGCAGGTAGAGCTGCAGGAGTCGAGCGCCGCTCTCTCCCTTCGGGCCGTAGCGAATCTGGGCAACCCCGGTGATTGGCTTGCCTGTCGGGTCATTCGCCACATCTACGATCGTGAAGCCCCGCTTCTCGACGGCAGTCGCCGTCTTGCTGGCGAGACCGGACGTTGCGGTGGCGTTGTAGACGTTGACCTTCACCTTCACCGGCTGCGGAAGTGCATCGCCTGCCGCGACCATGGTCGTCACGCACGGCGTGGGCACAGCAGCGGGCGAGTCCGACGCAGACGAGTCCGACGACCCGCGCACCAGGCTCAGGATCCCGTACCCGATGCCCACCACGACCAGCAGGGCCACCACGATCAGCAGGGCCGTCAGCCAGGTCGGACGCGACGGCTTCTGCCTGCGGATCGGGCTCTCGCGCAGTGATGTCATCGTTCCTCCGGCGCGACTCGTTGGGTCAGCATGAACTCCGTGACCATCGCACCACACTCATCGGCTCGCACGCCGCCGATCACCTCGGAACGGTGGTTGAGTCGGCGATCGCGGACCAGGTCCCAACGGGAGCCGGCCGCTCCGTACTCCTCATTCCATGCACCGAAGACGAGTCGTCGCACACGTGCCATCACGATCGCCCCTGCGCACATGGGGCAGGGCTCGAGGGTCACGACCATCGTGCAGTCGTCCAACCGCCAACGACCCAGGGCTGACGCCGCCTCGCGAAGTGCGAGGACCTCAGCGTGCGCGGTCGGATCCACCAGGGATTCGCGGCGGTTGTGCGCGCGGGCGACCACTGCGCCCTGCCCATCGAGGATGACGGCTCCGATCGGGATCTCGCCGGTCGCCCCGCCCGTGCGCGCCTGATCCATGGCCAATTCCATGGCTTGCTCGTCGGTGACGGGGATCATCGTCCGCGCAGCGTGGCCGCGAGCTCCTTCGCGAACCCAAGTCGCTTCGCAACAGCCCGGACCTGCTCGTCGGGGTAGAGCTCCTCGTCCTGGCAGATCATGATCAGCTCGGCACCGTCGAGGCCGAAGTCGACGCACAGCGACACGTCGCCCGCGGCCTCGTAGTCCTCGATATCCGCCTCGTCCCATTCCAGGCCGATCAGCTCGGCCGCCTCCTGGGCAAGTGACCAGTCGAGGAGTGCCACCGCATCACTGATCATCAGGCGCACCCCGTCGCGCACGGTGTGCGCCAGGATGAAGAACTCATCAGCGACGGACACGGCACCGAAGACTCCCCCTTCTCCAGGGAGTTGACGGAGTGATGCCACGAAGCCCTCGGCCGTGATCACGGCCGCCGGAGGGAGGGACACGACCGTCCAGCGGCCCTCCTCGCGATACGCCGCGACAGCGAAGTCGACGACGTCCGCAGTTACCTCCTCAGCGCTCACACCTGCATGGTGTCATGCGGGATGCCTCGAGGTTGGCCAGACCACTACTCTCGGCAGCATGCGGACCCTGGTGATCGATCATCCCCTCGTCGCCCACAAGCTGACGCGCCTGCGTCGGGAGGAGACCTCGTCGGCCACCTTCCGTCTGCTGGCCGAGGAGCTCGTAACCCTGCTCGCCTATGAGGCGACCGATGGGCTGCGCGTGCAGCCGGTCACGATCCAGACCCCGGTGTCCGAGGCGCAGGGTGTCGAGATGGCCGATCCCCGGCCGATCGTGGTCCCCATCCTCCGGGCCGGGCTCGGCATGCTCAACGGGATGATGAAGCTCATGCCCACGGCCGAGGTCGGCTTCCTCGGCATGGTGCGCGATGAGACGTCGCTCCTGGCGACCACCTACGCCGACCGGCTCCCCCACGATCTGCATGACCGTCAGGTGTTCGTCCTGGATCCCATGCTGGCCACCGGTGGCACCCTCGTCGCCGCCATCGACCTGCTGCTCTCGCGCGGCGCCCGGGAAGTCACGGCGATCTGCCTGCTCGCGGCACCCGAGGGGATTGCCCACATGGAGGAGGCCTTCGCCGGGCGCGATGCGGTTGTCACCGTCGTCACGGCCGCCCTTGACGAGCGGCTCAACGAGAAGGGCTACATCGTGCCCGGCCTCGGCGACGCCGGCGATCGCCTCTACGGCGTCGTCTAACCGCTTCGACTCGCTACATCGCCTTGAGGATGTCCTCGACGCGATCCTTGGCATCACCGAACAGCATTGAACTGTTGTCCTTGAAGAACAGCGGGTTCTGCACACCGGCATAGCCCACAGCCATTGATCGCTTGAACACGATGACGTCCTTCGCCCCCCACACCCGCAGCACCGGCATGCCCGCGATCGGCGACGTGGGATCGTCCTCGGCTGCCGGATTGACGGTGTCGTTGGCGCCGATCACCAGCACCACGTCGGTCGACGGGAAGTCGTCGTTGAGCTCATCCATCTCCAGCACGATGTCGTACGGCACCTTCGCCTCGGCAAGCAGCACGTTCATGTGCCCCGGCAGCCGACCGGCCACCGGGTGGATGCCGAACCGCACATTGACGCCTCGTTCACGCAGCTGACGGGTCAGTTCGGCAACGGGGTACTGCGCCTGCGCGACGGCCATGCCGTAGCCGGGCGTGATGATGACGGAGGAGGCGTCCTTCAGCAGGTCAGCAACCTCCTCGGCGCTGATCTCATGGTGCTCGCCGTAGTCGACGTCGCCTGAGGCAGGTGCCTCGATGCCGAACCCACCGGCAATGACGGAGATGAAGGAACGGTTCATCGCCTCGCACATGATGTAGCTCAGGTACGCACCCGACGAGCCGACGAGCGCACCCGTCACGATCAGCAGGTTGTTGCCGAGCAGGAAGCCCGACGCCGCTGCCGCCCAGCCGGAGTAGCTGTTGAGCATCGACACCACGACCGGCATGTCGCCGCCGCCGATGGATGCCACGAGGTGCCAGCCCAGCAGGAGTGCCAGGACCGTGCCCGCGATGAGGATCCCGATGTTCGGGGTGATGACGAACCACACCGTCAGCGCGGCAAAGAGCACCAGTGCGCCGATGTTGAGGGCGTTCTTGCCCGGCAGCATCATGGGCTTGGAGTCGATCCGAGCCGAGAGTTTGAGGAATGCGACGATGGAACCGGTGAAGGTGACGGCACCGATGAACACGCCGACGATGACCTCGCCGTGGTGGATGCCGAGCAGGTCGCTGCTGACCTCCGTCTGCGCATCGCCGAGGGCCTCGACCATGTAGAAGCCGGCCCAGCCGACGAGCACGGCCGCAAGGCCGACGAAGCTGTGCAGAAGCGCGATCAGCTCGGGCATGCCGGTCATCTGAACAACGCGTGCGCGCCACAGGCCAATGACGGCGCCGACGACGATGGCGATGCCCATGAGGACGGCGCCAAGGGTCGAGATGGCCTCCGAGAACGCCAGTCCGACGGTCGCTAGCACGGCGATGACCATGCCGGCGATGCCGAACCAGATACCGCTCTTGGCCGACTCGTGCTTCGAGAGCCCCGCAAGGCTCATGATGAAGAGCAGTGCTGCCACGAGGTACGCCGCGATCGCGACGGATTCCATGGTCATCGCTGGAACATCCCCAGCATGCGGCGCGTGACGGCGAAGCCACCGAAGATGTTGATGCTCGCCAGCAGCGTGGCGATGAACGCGAGGACCGTCACGACGGTGTCACCCTTGCCGATCTGCAGGAGGGCGCCAACCACGATGATGCCGGAGATCGCGTTGGTGATCGACATCAGCGGGGTGTGCAGCGCGTGATGCACGTGCCCGATGACGTAGTAGCCGATCACGATCGCGAGAACGAAGACGGTGATGTTCACCGTGAGTTCGGCAGGGGCGGCTGCCGTGATCAGGAACAGGAAGAGCGCGCCGATGCCGGTGATCAGGTACTTGCGTCCCGGTCCGGCCGGAGCCTTCGCCTCCTTGACAGCAACCGGTGCGGTCTTGGCCGCTGCCGGCGCTGCCGACACTTGGACAGGAGGTGGTGGCCATGTCTTCTCGCGATTGCGCGCAATGGTCATCGACCGCTGCACGACGTCGTCCCAGTCGAGGACGAGCAGCCCGTCCTTGCCGGGTGTCATGAGTTTCATCAGGTTGACGAGGTTGGTTCCGTACAGCTGCGATGCCTGGGTAGGCAGCCGACCGGCAAGGTCGGTGTAGCCGACGATGGTCACGTTGTTGGGGGTCACGACGACCTCGCCAGGCTTCGAACCCTCGACGTTTCCGCCGTTGGATGCTGCCATGTCGACGATGACCGAGCCGGCCTTCATCGTGGCGACCATGTCTGCTGTGATCAGTCGCGGAGCGGGCCTGCCGGGGATGAGCGCAGTGGTGATGATGATGTCGACGTCCTTGGTCTGCTCGGCGTACATCTTCGCCTCGCGTGCCTTGTAGTCGTCGCCCATCTCCTTGGCGTATCCCGTGGCACTGACCTCGACCTCAGGCGACTCGATCGCCATGTACTCGCCACCGAGCGACTTCACCTGGTCGGCGACCTCCGGCCGCGGGTCGGTCGCGCGCACGATCGCACCGAGCGAACTCGCCGTGCCGATCGCGGCAAGGCCCGCGACGCCGACGCCGGCGACCAGGACCTTCGCCGGCGGCACCTTCCCTGCCGCGGTGACCTGGCCGGTGAAGAACCGGCCGAAGACGTTGGCCGCCTCGATGACTGCGCGGTAGCCGGCGATGTTCGCCATGGAACTGAGGACATCGAGTGACTGCGCACGGGAGATGCGCGGAACGGCATCCATCGCCATCGCAGTGACGTCGCGCGCCGCCAGTTTGTCCACTAACTCGGGCGACAGCGCAGGACTCATGATGCTGATGACGGTGGCTCCGTCGTGCAGCAGTGCGATCTCCTCGTCGGACGGTGCATTGACGTGGAAGACGACATCCGCGCCCCAAGCATCCGTTGCCGAACCGATCGACGCACCCGCGGCCCGGAAGGCATCGTCCGAGAACGCAGCGGCCGCACCGGCACCGGACTCGACCAGGACGTCGTAACCCAAGCCGATCAACTGCTCGACGGTCTTTGGGGTGGCGGCTACCCGGGTCTCGCCGGATCGGGATTCAGCAGGGACTCCGATGAGCAACTCAGTCTCCAAACAGAGGTTTCCGCCGGGCGTGCGATGCCCGCGACCGTCAGCCTATGGGGGACCGGCCCTTGAAGT
>CAIVQM010000397.1 GCA_903908025.1 uncultured bacterium | reverse complement strand
GTTGACCCGCACCGTCAGGGGCCGACCGGGTCGGGCAGCAGCCCAGGTCGCACCCTGTCGGCAGGCCCGCCGTAGGGCCCAGTCGCCGATGTCCAGGATCAGGCCGGTGTCCTCGGCGACGTCGATGAACCGGTCCGCGGTCCACACCGTTCCGTCGCGGTGGTGCCAACGCAGCAGCGCCTCCACCGCGATCACCGTCCCGGTCGTCAGGTCAACTTCGGGCTGATACCAGAGGGCGAGTTGGTCTCGCTCGAGGGCGCGCCGCAGGTCGTTCTCGATCGCCTGGCGCAAGGTGACGATGGCCCGCAGGTCCTCGTTGAACACCGACACCCGGTCCCGGCCCTCAGACTTGGCCGCATACATCGCAGTGTCGGCGTCGCGGACCAGGTCGTCGGCGTCACCGGACTCGGTGGCGATCGCCACCCCGATGCTCGCCAGGGCGTAGGGCTCGGCAGCGCCGATCGAGAACCGACCCCGGAACGCCTTGACCAGCTGATCGGCGGTCCGGACCGCTTCATCGGGGTCCTCCAGATCCCGCATCACGACCGCGAACTCATCCCCGCCGAGTCGGGCCACCAGGTCACCGGCCGGCACGATGCTCTGGATGCGGCTGGCGGCAGCGACCAGCAGGTCATCGCCGGCCGCGTGGCCGAGAGTGTCGTTGACGTTCTTGAAATGGTCGAGGTCCATCATCAGGACCGCCGTCCTGCGGCCGGACCGGCGCCCGGCACTCACCGCACGGGTGATCTCCTCGAGCAGGGCGGACCGGTTCGCAAGGCCGGTCAGCCGGTCATGCGTGGAAAGCACCTGCAACTCTTCCGTGGCGAGCTTACGCTCGGAGATATCCAGCGCCACGCCGCGCAGACCGACGATAGCCCCCGTCGCATCGCAAACCGCCTCCCCGCGGACCAGCATCCACCCGTGGGACCCATCGGGTCGGGTCATCTCCAGTTCCAGTTCGTAGGGGGCACCCGTGTCCCCGGTACGGGAGACGGCGCCTCTTAAACGCAGCCAGCTCTCGGATGTGAGAAACCGGTCGCCCTCGGTGAAGTCCGGCGCCGGCATCTGCGGGTCGAGGCCCTGCATCAGGGATAGTTCCTCCGACCACGTGACGTGGTTCGACGCGATGTCCAGCGTCCAGCTTCCCAGGCGGGCGATCCGCTGCGCCTCCAGCAAGGACGCCTGAAGAGTTTGCTCCACGGTGACGTCGATGATCTGAGCGATCTCATGTCGGATGGAGCCGTCATCATTTCGGACGGCCGAGACGGTCACGTCGCCCCAGATCACGCGGCCGTCGCCTGTCACGTACCGCTTGGTGACTCGAAAGCTCGACCGGCTACCGGCCACGAGATCGAGTAGCCGGTTGACGCCCACCGCCACGTCGTCAGGGTGGGTCACGTCGCCGATCGTCAGGGTCAGCAGCTCGGCCTCGTTACGACCCAGCCACTCGCACAACGCCGGGTTGACCCGCAGGAACCGGCCCTGGGGGGAGACCAAGCCCATACCGATGGCGGAGCGGTCCATCGCGAGGCGGGACTCCTCCTCCGCCGCTGCGAGCCTCCCATGCTCAAGTAGGGCCTGCCGGCCGCGCAGGCTGTAGATGGCCATGGCGAGTACGCCGCTGATAGCCGTGATCAAGTTTAGAGCGTCGTCCCGATGCTGCGGCGACGCGAGGTCCGTGACCGCCAGTGCCGCGACGGTGCCGGTGTCGGTGCCGATCCGGACGATGAAGCCGGCGTCCAAGAGCGCCCACTGCTGGCCGTCCGCAAGCGTGGCCCGGGCCGCTTTGGCCATCGCCAGTGTCGTGTTCGTGGCCGGTCGAAGGATCGGCTCGCCCTCGGCCCCGTTCTCGCAGGGCATGAAGGCAAGGGCGGCCGGGGCGCAGAGGTCGGTCACCAGGTCGAGGACGGCGTCGATCAACTCAGGCTCGGTGTTCTCCCCGCCGAGGCGACCGAGAGTGTCGACGGCCATCGCGTACTCGGCCATACGTCGGCGCAGCCGGTCGATACCGGCTCGCTCGTCGCGCTCTGGCGTGGTCATGAGTGCCTACGTGAGGTCCGCAAGCGGGTAGCCGCCCCACGTGTGGACCGCCTCGCTGACGGCGAGCAGGACCTCCTGCGGCACCTGGATCGGAATCTCGCCGTGGGCGTCGCTGAGGATGTAGCCACCGCCTGCCCCGGCCCGCGAGATGGCATCCTTGACCGCCGCCTCGGTGTCGCGCGCGGTCCACCGGCGCATCTCGATTGCGTTGAGGTTGCCCATGATCGTGATCCGACCGGCGGCCGCGATCTTGGCCTCTCGCAGGTCCTCGTCGTGACCGATCCCCACGATGGCGGCCGACGTCTCGGCAAGGTCATCCAGGATCGGCAGCGAACGGCCCGACCCCAGGAGCGCGGCCACCGGCCCGTTGATCCGGGGCAGGCTTCGCGTCAGGAGGGGCAGGCCGTACTGGCGGAACATCGCCGGGGGCAGGATGGTTGGCGACGAGACCGGATCGAAGTAGCCGACCGCATCCGCGCCGGCCGCAAGTTGGGCGTTGGCCCACTGCACGCCGAACTCCTCGTTGACCCGGTGGAGCCGGTCGGCCAGGTCCGGCTGCTCGTAGAGCAGGTCGATGTAGTGCTCGAAGCCCATCTGCATCACGGGTAGGGAGAGCGGGGAGACAATTATGCCTAGGATCAGGGCCTCACCGGCGAGGGCATCCCGCAGCCGGGAGATGCACTCAAGGACGCGCATCAGCGCCGGGCAGTCCTCGAGCCGTGGCGGGATCAGGTCCAGGATCTGGGCGGAGTTGGTGATGATGGGACCCTCGGCGTTCGGCGGGCCGTCGTCGAACAACCGAACCTGCCCGCCGAAGGCCTCGTGCTCGACTGCCGCGTAGAAGAACGGGTAGACGACGTCGTCGCGGTACTTGGCGCGCAGTCGCAACTGCCCCTCGGCCACGGCGGCTGGATCGAGGTAGTACTCCGACAGCGGCACCCCGACCTCCAGGGCGCCGTGCATCGTGACGGGCAGGAAGAACGGCACCCGGTCGGGCTCGCGATGCGACAGCGCGGTGAGCACGCGCTCTCGCGAGGTCATCTTTGCTCTCACCGACGTGCCCTTTCGATCTGGGCCATGATTGGCAGGATGTCCGAGGCGTTGTTGCCCACGTAGTCGGCCCCGACCTCGCCCGCCAGAGAGGGGTCGAAACGGAAGGGAGCGCCGCCGACCACGAGCGTGGGAGCCGGACCGGGCCGGGCCAGCCGCTCGCGCAACCGGGAAATTTCGAGGGCCGAACGGAGCATCAGGACCGAGACTACGAGCACCTCCACGTCATGGAGGCGAACCGAGTCCACTAGGTCGTCGATGCTCAGGCGAGCGCCGAGATCACGAACCTGGTAGCCCGCCGATCTCAGCATCTGCAGGACAATTTTCTTGCCCAGGATGTGGCTGTCGTCCAGCACGCCGATCGCGATGCGCGGCTGGTCGGGTCGGAAACTGACTGGGACGACGTCAAGCGAACCGATCAGTCGCTCGCACAACCGTCCACTCATGTAGAGCTGCGACAGCGCCGCGTCACCGCGTTCCCACGCCTCGCCGATGCGTAGGAGGGCAGGCACGACCACGGACTCCAGTGTCTCGGTCGACGGTTTCCCGCCGCCCGCATCATCGAGGATGCGGGCGGCAGCAACCTGATCCAAGTCGAGCAGGGCATCCTCAAGGTCATCCACATCCTGAGCGGTCATGGACTCCTCCAATCCCACCCATCGCTGCAGGCGCTGGCCAATTCCATCGTAGGTGGCCACGCGCACGGAACGCGTGACGAGCGGTATTGCCGAACGTCAGCCATGCGGGTAGGTGTGGCTGAGGAGTGGGGTGATCTGGTCGGGGGGGAGGGCGGGTGAGTACAGGAAGCCTTGTGCGGAGGGGCAGCCCATCTGGCGTAGGTGGGTGGCTTGTTCGGGGTGTTCGGCGCCTTCGGCGGTGACGGTGATGTCGAGGGTCTTTGCGAGGGCGATGATGCCGGCGACGAGGCGGTGGTCGTTGTCAGGGTCGGTGGTGTCGATGATGAAGCTGCGGTCGATCTTGATGACGTCGATGGGGTACTGGTTCAGGTAGGACAGGGAGGCGTAGCCGGTGCCGAAGTCGTCGATGGCGATGCCGATGCCGCGGCCGTGGATGCCGTTGATGTTGTCGCG
The DNA here is from genome assembly GCA_903908025.1 of uncultured bacterium. Lineage (GTDB taxonomy): Bacteria > Actinomycetota > Actinomycetes > S36-B12 > S36-B12 > UBA10649. The sequence continues at coordinate 857 of CAIVQM010000397.1, read as the reverse complement.
CGCGGTGGCGGTCTGGCGCATCAGCGCGGTCTCGGTGATTTCGATGCACAGGAGCCGGGGCTCCAGGCCGCTGGCCGCTAGGGCGTCGTCGATCGCGGGCAGGAGTCCGGTCTCGGCGAGTTGGAGGGCGGAGGCATTGACCCGCATGGTCAGGGGCCGGTCCGGGCGGGCGGCGGCCCAAGCGGCGCCCTGGACGCTCGTCTGTTTCAGCACCCAGTCGCCGATGTCCAGGATCAGTCCGGTGTCCTCGGCGACGCCTATGAACCGGTCGGCGGTCCACAGTGTTCCGTCGGGATGGTGCCAGCGCAGCAGCGCCTCCACGGCGACCACGGCCCCGGTGGTCAGGTCGATCTCGGGCTGATACCACACGGCGAACTGGTCGCGTTCGAGGGCGTGGCGCAGCTCGATCTCGATTGTCAGCCTACTGGTGGCGGCGTCATGGAGCTCCTCGTTGAACACGGCCACCCGGTCGCGGCCGGCCTCCTTCGCGGCGTACAACGCATTGTCGGCCTCCCGCAGCAGATCACCAGCGTCACCCAGCTCGGGGGTCCCGGTGCCGGGGGCGAACGCGACCCCGATGCTCGCCGTGGCAAACAGCTCCATCCCTGCGGGGCTGAACGAGGCCCGGAACGCGTCCACCAGCCGGCCGGCCGCGCGGACCGCCTCCGCCGGGTCGTCCAGGTCGCGCATCACGACCACGAACTCGTCCCCGCCGAGGCGGGCCACCAGGTCCCCGGCTCGTACGACGTGCTCGATCCGCGCTGCGGCGGCGACCAGCAGGTCGTCACCGGCGGCGTGCCCCAGCGTGTCGTTGACGTTCTTGAACCGGTCCAGGTCCAGCATCAGGACGGCCGCAG
>CAIVQM010000396.1 GCA_903908025.1 uncultured bacterium | reverse complement strand
GACCGTTCCTCACCAGCTCATTGACGCCGGCGGGAGTGATGGCCACCCGGTACTCGTGGTTCTTGATCTCCATGGGGATGCCGACCTTCATGAGTCCTCCGAACCCGCGGTGATTGAGTTGCGCAGAGAATGGGGCACATGCGGCGCAAGCGGTAGGGATTGCGAATCTGCTTCGGTACATTCCCCACATGGACTCTCAGGGTTCGCCACCGGCGCGAAAGCGAAGGGTACGACCGAATCGGATTTCGTCGCCGCTGGACGACCTCGATCGTCAGCTGCTCGCCGAACTGGTGCTCGACGGCCGGATTCCCAACAACGTGTTGGCAGAGCGGTTAGGCGTGGCGCCGTCCACGTGCTTGACGCGAACGAGGAACCTTATGGAACGCGGTGTTATCAGGGGGTTTCGAGCGGATGTGGACTACTCCCGCGTCGGGGCCGACCTGCAAGTCATCGTTTCGGTGCGCGTCCGCCCGAGTGCCCGCTCCGGGCTACTTGAACTCGGCCGGCGGCTGGCGGACGAACAGGGCGTCCTCAACGTCTTCTTTGTGGCAGGGGCTTTTGACTTCCTCGTCCACGCGGTCGCCCCTGATACCGAAGGAATCCGGGAGTTTGTCGCGCTCAATCTTTCGGGAAACGCGGACATCGAGTCCACTCAGACGAGTCTGGTCTTCGAACACATCCTCGGCGGCGGCGCCGGGATCTAGTCGTATTCGGGCGATCCTCACGGACTACAGCCTCAGTGTGACTCGGGAACGCATCACCGCTGCAGGTCTTGCCCAACTCCTGCATCGACTGGCTCCTCGAGGCGGATTCAGGTCCGACTTTTGCGTCCGACGTCTCGACAAAGCAGGCATCTGGGCGGTCGAAGAGACGGCTTCATGGTCATCCCGGGCGTCGCGGTGGAAGGCCCCACAGAGGCCACTGTGCCAAATGAACACTGGGTACGCCGGAGTGTGTAGTCGGTGAACATGGTTGGGCCGCATTGGGTGCACCACAGTTGCGCCACCTCGCACACCGATCTGATCACGCGGGGGATGGATGAGGCGCTCCTTCGGCGGCCGTCCGGTAACCCGCGGAAGGGATTGGCTCATGACGCAGACCAATACAGGCACTCAGCCAGCTCGTTCTACCGATCTCCTGCGCAGCTCCATCAAGTTCTTCCACATCGTCCTCATGGTTACTGCGGCTGCCGCACCCCTGGTAGTGGTGTCCACTTACATTCCCCTCTCGATCGGCTACGGGGCCGGCATGTCAACCCCGGTCACTTACATCGCCACGACTGTGATCCTCCTGATCTTCTCGGTCGGCTTCGCACAGATGGCAAAGAGGATCACCTCTGCGGGGGCGTTCTACACCTTCTCCACCCAAGGGCTGGGCAAGCCGACCGGCTTAGCAGTCGGCTTCATGATCGTCGCCGCATACAGCATGATCGCTGCGGCGATTTCAGGAGGCTTCGGCTTCTTCGGTGCCGCATTGGTCAGTACCTACTTCAAAATCGATATCGCGTGGTACTGGTACAGCATTGCCGGCCTCGCCCTGATGTTCCTTCTGTCCTACTTCAGGGTGACTGTCGGCGCCAAGTTCCTCGGTATCGCGCTGACGCTTGAGGTACTCGTGGTATTCGCCGTGTGCGCGGCGGTAATTGTGCAGGGCGGACAGGATGGCCAGCAGCCCGGCAGCCTGCTGCCGAGTGCCTGGTCGACCGCTCCGGCGATTGGCATCGGCTTCTTCTTGGCCTTCTGGTCTTGGATCGGGTTTGAGACAACCGCAATCTATGGTGAAGAGACCAAGGACCCCAAGAAGGCAGTACCTCGCGCGACCTACATCGCGGTCATCACTCTAGGCATCTTCTATACGTTCGCGGCTTACGCCGGTATCGTTGGCTTCGGTCAGGACTCGCCAGCCAAGGCGAGCGAGTTGGTTGGTCTGTACTACTTCGACCTCGCGGATATGTACACGATGCCGTTTGTGCGACCCCTCATGGATGTGCTTGTCGTGACTGGCTTCTTCGCCTGCACGTTCGCTTTTCATAACAATGCGGCGCGCTACTTCTTCTCCCTCGGGCGCGATGGCATCCTTCCGAGGCGCCTAGGCACCACGAACCCAGTGCACAAGTCCCCGGCCTGGGCGGCCGGTCTTCAGACCGTCATCGCTATCACAACGGTTGCCATCTTTGCATTCGCCGGAGCCGACCCCCTGCTCCAATTGGCGACCTGGCTGCCGATCTTCTGCACCCTCGCTGTGATTGTGGTGCAACTCATCGTGTCGATCGCGGTTATCGGCTACTTCAACAGGATCGGGAGATCAGGCGCGGGGGATATGTGGAAGACCATGATCGCCCCGCTGATCGGCGTCGCTGCTCAGGCTGTCGTCATCTGGTTGCTCATCCAGAACCTGACGTTCCTCGCCGGCTCCGAAATCATTCTGGTTCAGATGATCCCGCTCTACGTGGTCATCATCGCCGTCATCGGCTTCGCGTATGCCCTCATCTTGAAGTCGTCGTCGCCGGCGCGGTACGCCACAATTGGCCAACTGCATGATCAGGAAATGATGGAGATCTTCCCCGACGAGGAATTCGTCAACGAGGCTCCGGACGCTTAGTTCGAGCCATCCCGATCCAGGTCGAGCAGCGGCAGCATCAGAAACAGGACTACCTGGCACCCGAGCTCGCGAGAAGATGCCACCAGCCCGCGGGCAGCGATTCCGGCGACCAGGACATTGGGGACGACTGATCACTCGTTGGGGCGTGAGATCGAGGCTTCGTGCGGTGCGGCTAGGGAGCCTGGCGCGAGGGCGGCGGGGCGGGGATCGGATGACCTATCCGATTCGTGCCCACCTCCGCGCAGTGGGTGTCGCCGTTGCGCGAAATCCCGGCGTCTACTCACACACTGGAAGCTGGCGTCAGGTCACGACTGGCCCGCATGGTCCCGTCCGCAATTGACTGGCTGAGCGGTCCTGCGGCCGACACCAGCAAAGTGCGTGTTGGGCTCTCGGGGAGAGGCGCGGGAAATCCCCCGTTTCCCCCAGTGTCGGGGGAAGGGGCTATCCTCGGGTAGACGCGCGAAGGGGTCAAACATGTTGCTACGTAAGGCTATTCAGGCCATGGCGGAGGCTCCGAATGGATGCACCTGTGGAACTCATAATCTGGTCGTCGTCGGTTCGAGCCCGACCCGCCCCACTCCTTGCGTGTGTAGTTCCGCCTGATGCTTGACAGATTGGCTCCGGCTGATCGTTTACGCGGTTTCGGCTGAGCCCTTACGGATTGGCTTCGGCTGATGCTTGACACTCCTCTGATGTTGGTGGAGCTGAGTGTCATGGAGCAGAGGTATCAAGCGGTGTCGTTCGTGGTCCACGACGGTGAGTCGGTCGTGGAGGTGGCGAGGCGTTTGAATGTGGCGCGTCAGACGGTGCATGCGTGGCTGGCCCGGTATGAGCGGGGTGGGCTGGCAGCGTTGGCGGCGACACCCACCCTGTGCTGAATCGGAGCAGGGCAGAGGAGGGTGTCGTCACTCATCGCTCGTGGGCTGCCACGGCCACGTTGTGTGCGAAGGCCGTTCCGAGATCCCACGCACGCTGGCGGTAGGTGAGCCAGTTTGCCCTTGTCTGTTCGCGGAGGTCATCGAAGTTGACGCCGCTTTTCGCCATATCGTCGCCGAAGGCGGCCATCCAGGCATAAACCACTGAGGGGTTTGCCTCAATGTGGAACTGGATCCCCCAAGCCCGGTTCCTGAGGCGGTAGGCCTGCAGGACATCCCCCGTTGTACCGAGCACTTCGGCATCGTCAGGAAGGGTGAAGGTGTCGAAGTGGTAGTGCATGACCTGCAGTCGTTCCCCAAGGGTTCCAATGACGGGATCAACTTGGCCGGCGTCGTTTATATCGACCTCGTACCAGCCCACCTCAGCCACGGACGACGGATGGACGCTACCTCCCGCAGCCCGAGCGAGCGCCTGGGCGCCGAAGCACACACCGAGAATGGGCATGCCACGTTCGATTGCTTGTTCGAGAACCGCGAGCTCGGTGCGGATCCAGGGGGTCTGCTCCTCGTGTCGCACGCTCTCGACGGAGCCGAGGGAGAGGACGCCGTCGAAGGAGTCGAGCGCCCATGGAAGAGTGGCTGAGACCCACGTCGGCCATGTTTCCAGATGAAGGCCTGCCTCGACGAGTGGATTCGCCAGTTCCCCCATGGGTGTGTCGGCGTCATGCTGGATGACGAGCAGGCGAGGTCGCGTCATTGGTGGGCTACCTAGACGTAAGCTCGTATGCCGACCGGAAGGCGGCGAGCACTTCTTCGCGGGTCCATGGGACTGGTGACATGGTGATGAAGAAGTCGTCCAGCGTCATGTCTGCCAGAATGTCGAGGTCGGCCTCCTCGACACCGATGTCGCGCAGCACCGGGAAGCGCAGATCGCGCAGGATTGACTGGACTCCTTCGACGGCACGGGATCCGTCCGCAACTCCGCCGGCGGGTACACCCAGTGCGTCGGCCACGCGCTCGAGTTGCTCTGGAACGTGGGCCTTCTCCCGCTGGAGGGTCTCGACGAGAACGAGGCCGATTGTCAGCCCGTGGGGGACATGCTTCATGCCGCCGATCGCTTGGCCGAGGGAGTGCTCAGCGGTGCAGTCGGAGATATTCATGGTCAACCCAGCCATCATGCTTCCGCATGCCATATCGGCCCGGGCGACGGCGGCCCGGCCGTCCCGGGTGGCGGCCACCAGGGACCGGCCAATCATGCGGATGGCCTCCAGCGCGATCGCGTCGCCGATAGGTGTCCGGACCTTTGCCACCATGCCAGCGATGGCTTGAGCTAGGGCGTCGATGCCGGTATTCGCTGTCATTAGGGCCGGCATGCTGTATGTAAGCAAGGGGTCGACCAGGGCGTAATCGGCGCGCAGACTGGGATTGGCGATGCCCGACTTGATGCCGGACTGCAGGTCCGAAATGACCGCACCTCCGGACACTTCGGAACCGGTGCCAGCGCTGGTGGGCAGGGCAATCAAGGAACGGCTTGGGGTCGGGTAG
>CAIVQM010000395.1 GCA_903908025.1 uncultured bacterium | reverse complement strand
TGGTGGCGGGTGTGCTGTCGTTGAATCGGCTGAATGTCCTGGCTGCACGCGTGACGACGGTGGGCGATCGGGCCGTGCAGGAGTGGACGGTGCGTCCGGCGTTCGGAGACCCGCCGCCCATCGAGCAGCTCAGCGACGACATCCGGCGCGCGGTCGATGGCACGTACGACGTCGTCGCGCGACTCGACCAGAGAGATGCCGATTACGCCCGCAAGCCACGCGCCGACTACCCCGAGCCCAACGTCGTGGTCCTGTCGGGTGGATCGCGTGGCACGACTCTGGTCGAGGTGCGTGCGCACGACGCACCAGGGCTGCTCCATCGGGTGGCCCGGGCGGTCGCGGCGGCTGATGCCACCATCGTGGGTGCCAAGGTCTCGACGCTGGGTTCGGATGCGGTCGATGTGTTCTTCGTGACGGATGCCTCGGGCGCTCCGCTGACAGAGGATCGGATGGCAGCCCTGCGTGTGACGGTCCTGTCGTCCCTCACGTGATCGGCCGACCCGTGCTGCGGTTACGCTGACGACCGTGTTCGCCACCCTCTCCGACCGTCTTGCCGCCACTTTCAAGGGGCTGCGAGGCAAGGGCCGCCTGTCCGAGGCCGATGTCGATGCGACGGTGCGCGAGATCCGCACGGCCCTGCTCGAGGCCGACGTCGCGCTGCCGGTGGTGCGCCAGTTCTGCGCAACGGTCAAGGAGCGGGCGCTGTCGGTCGAGGTCTCTGGTGCGCTCAATCCGGCCCAGCAGGTCGTCAAGATCGTCCACGAGGAACTCGTGGCGATCCTCGGTGGCGAGACCGCCACCCTCACGTTCGCCAAGACGGGTCCGACGGTCATCCTGCTCGCGGGCCTTCAGGGTGCCGGCAAGACCACGCTGGCCGGCAAGCTTGCCCTCAAGCTGAAGGACGAGGGTCACACCCCGATCCTCGTGGCAGCGGATCTCCAGCGCCCGAACGCCGTCGACCAGTTGCAGGTCGTCGGTGAGCAGGCGGGCGTGGTCGTATTCGCCCCCGAGCCTGGCAACGGCGTGGGCGATCCGGTGGCCGTCACGAAGGCGGCCCGCGAGTTCGCCGAGACCAAGCTGCACGATGTCGTCATCGTCGACACGGCGGGCCGACTCGCTGTCGACAGCGACCTGATGCAGCAGCTGCGCGAGGTGCGCGACGCTGCGCGTCCGGACAACATCCTGCTCGTCATCGACGCGATGATCGGCCAGGACGCTGTCCGCACCGCTGAGGAGTTCCAGGCGGGGGTCGGCTTCGATGCCGTCGTCCTGACCAAACTCGACGGCGACGCGCGCGGTGGTGCCGCGCTGTCGGTCGTCACCGTCACCCAGCGGCCGATCATGTACGCATCGGTCGGCGAGAAACTGACGGAGTTCGAGACCTTCCACCCCGACCGCATGGCCTCGCGCATCCTCGACATGGGCGATGTCATGACGCTCATCGAGCAGGCCGAGAAGGCCTTTGACTCCGAGCAGGCCGAGCGGATGGCGCGCAAGGTGTCGGCCGGGGAGGACTTCACCCTCGACGACTTCCTCGAGCAGATGCAGGCCGTCAAGAAGATGGGCTCGCTCGGGAAGATCCTGGGGATGCTCCCAGGCATGGGCGAGATGAAGGCACAGCTCGACCAGGTCGACGACAAGGAGCTCGATCGTGTCGCCGCGATCATCCAGTCGATGACGCCGGCCGAGCGCCACGACCCCAAGATCCTCAATGGCTCTCGCCGCTCGCGTATCGCCAAGGGCTCGGGCTCGTCGGTCAGTGACGTCAACGGGCTCATCGAACGGTTCGCCGGCGCCCAGAAGATGATGAAGCAGATGGGCAAGGGCGGCATGCCGGGGATGCCAGGGATGCCGGGCATGCCGGGCTTCGGGGGCAGCAAGAAGGCCAAGGGCAAGATGGCGAAGTCAGCCAAGCCGGCAAAGGGCAAGAGCCGCAGTGGCAACCCGGCGAAGCGTGCGGTGATCGATTCCGGAGAGACGGTCGAGATCGACACACCCGAGGAGGCGTTCGACATGTCGTCACTGCCGCCGGAGCTGCGCAACCTGCTGGGCTAGGGTCTGGCGCATGTTGCGCAGAGCCCTCCTTGCCGGAGCGTCCATCCTGACCGTCGTCGTTGTCGCCGCTGCGCCCGTGCAGGCCCACGCGATCATCGAGCTCAACGGGGCCGATGCAGTGGCCGGCCGGACGAGCCTGATGACCCTTGAGATCCAGCACGGCTGCATCACCGTGGCCGACGGCACTCAGCTGGTGCTCGCCTCCGTGGGGAAGCCGTGGGGCCGGGTCGTGCCGAAGCCGGTCGACGGCTGGACCATCACGGCGAAGAAACTGGCCTCAGGCGGCCAGCAGGTCATGTGGACCAAGCAGGGTGAGCCGCAGCCGTTCGGCACGCCGGTCTACTTCCCCATGCTGGTCACGTGGCCGACCACGCCCGGCGTTTACGGCATGAGCGTGACGCAGGCCTGCCCCAGCGGCACCACGACCTGGGACATCAAGGATGGCCCCGCGACCGCGAACTCCCCGTCGCCGCCCCTGACGCCGCTTCCGCAGGTCAAGGTCCTGGCCACCGTCCACGCCGCTTCCTGAAGCCATCTAGACCGGGGGTGTTCAGGGGCGGTCCGCCCATCTGGCAGACTGTGGGGGCACTTGTCGTCCGAACGGCCCTCTACCCGGTCGGATCCGACAGTCAATAGGTCTTCGTGATCGGCCGTGTCCCCACGCGACGGATTGCGCGCACCGCACCCACACAACAGGAGATAAGCCACCCGTGGCCGTCAAGATCAAGCTGAAGCGTCTGGGCAAGATCCATGCCCCGCAGTACCGCATCGTCATCGCCGACTCCCGCACGGCCCGAAATGGCCGTTCGATCGAGGAGATCGGCATCTACCAGCCGATGGACAACCCGAGCATCATCAGGGTCGACTCGGATCGCGTCCAGTACTGGCTCGGCGTCGGCGCGCAGCCGACCGAGGCCGTCGCCGCCATCCTCAAGGTGACCGGTGACTGGCAGAAGTTCAAGGGCCTGCCGGGCGCCGAGGGCACCCTGCAGGTTGCTGAGCCCAAGCCCAACAAGATCATCGCCTTCGAGGCCGCCGTCCAGGCCGCCGCGAAGGAGCCCAAGAGCACCCCGAAGCCCAAGCTCGACAAGGCCGTCGAGGCCGTGGAGGCTGTTGCCGCCACCGTCGTCGCCGAGGTCGAGATGGTCGCTCACGATGTGGTCGAGGCCGTCGAGGGTCTGATCCATCACGAGCACAAGGCCGAGGATGCTGCTCCTGAGGC
>CAIVQM010000394.1 GCA_903908025.1 uncultured bacterium | reverse complement strand
CGATCTTGACGATCCCCTGCACCTCGACCCACCCAGCGAGGTACATCGGGGTCTGGACGATCAGGCGACCGAAGAACAGTCCCACCCAGATCCACGACGCGGCAGCGTAGGTGCGCCGAAGGACCGGATCCTTGCGCCAACTGGTGCCCTCGCCGGTGAGCAGGCCCATCGCGATGCCGAGCAGTGGCCAGCGCACGATGATCGAGATGAAGAACGCCATGCCGTAGCCAAGGTTCGTCAGCATCCCCGGCAGGTAGATATCGGAGGCGTTGTCGTTCCGTGACGCCCACCACGCGGAGAAGGCGAGCCCGACGAAGCCCGCTGCCACCTGTCCGAGCTTCTCGTGACGGATGAGCCGCCAGATGACGATGACGACACCCGCGGCGATGGCTGCGATCAGCGAGGATCGCAGGTTGCGCGACGTGACGACATACGAGATGACGAAGACTGCGGTGGGCAGGCCCGAGTCGATCACCCCGCGCCAGCCGCCGATGGCTCGCTCCAGGAGCACCGCCTCGGCGCGTACCTCGGTGGGTGTCTCGAACTCGGGCTCGTCCTCGGGTGTCGTCATCCCGTCGCGGGCTTCAGCTCGTAGCGCGGGTTGTAGATCGTGGGATCGGCCGCGTTGCAGGTGAGGCGGCCGTGCACCACGATCGTGCGTCCCGGGTCGATGCCGGGGATACGTCGCCGACCAAGCCAGATGACAGAAACGGAACCGGAACCGTCGTACAGCTCGATCTCGAGTGCTGGCACGGTGCTGCGGGGCCGCATCGTGACGCTGCGAACCATGCCGCGAACGGTGACGGTCTGCCCAGGGGTGCAGCAGTCGATGGTGGTCAGTCCCTCGAGATCGGTGCCGTGCACCTGATCGCGTAGTTCCTCGGCCTCGACCTGCGCCTGAGTCCGGTTGAAGCGGCTCCATCGGCCGCCTCGTCCGTGAGAGACAGGTGCGCTCGCAGCGCGTTGCGTCATGGTCTCAGGCTAACGCGTCTCGGTGATCTCGGGCCCGCGCTCGAACGGCGACGGCACCCGTGCACCGGCGTCACCCTCGGCCGCCGGTGTCTGCGGCAGCATCAGCGGGATCGGCGCACCGACCGGCATGGCCTCACCACCCCGTACGACAACCAGATTGCGAACCATGTCCTCCAGGGCCGTCGCGGTCTCCCCCGGCTTCGCCGCTGCTCCGAGGAACACGGCGCGCAGGAACCAGCGCGGGCCCTCGATGCCCGCGAAGCGAGCCGGCTGCAGTCCGGCCGCTCCGTCGGAGGACTTCACCTGAGCCCGCAGTTCGGGACCGAACGGTCCGTCGGCCTCCTCAACGAGACCGCCGGACTGGTTGATCGAAGTCTTGATCTGACCGCGCACGTCGTCCCATAGGCCGCCGCTGCGCGGTGCCGCATAGGGCTGGACCTGGACGGCGCCGTCGCTGCGGGCGAAGGTCAGCAGCGAGACATTCCCGGAAGCCTCGTCGACCTGGACCTGCACGTCGACCCCCGGAGCCGGTGCCACCCGAAGCGCACCAAGCTCGAGTCGCTCGATGTCCGTCGCGGCATCGACCTCGGACTCGTCCCACGGTCCATTCGGACGCAGGTCCACTTCGCCACCCTTCGCACGCCCGATCGGCGTTATCAAGCCGTTACCGTACCGCTCGTCACCCGGAGTGGCCTCCGGTGGAGCCAAACCCGCCCTCGCCACGATGCGAACCCGGAAGTTCGACCACCTCGTGCAGCCGGGCAGACCCGATCTGCTGGACGAGCAACTGGGCGATGCGATCGCCACGCTCGATGTCGACGGCGGACTCGGGATCGTGGTTCACGAGGATCACGCCGATCTCGCCGCGGTAGCCGGCATCGATGACACCCGGCGCGTTGACGAGACCGATGCCGTGGCGCAGGGCAAGCCCGCTGCGTGGGCACACCAGCGCTACGTAGCCAGGCGGCAGCGCGATCGCCACACCCGTCGGTACCAGGGCCCGCATGCCGGGCTCGAGTCGGATGTCGATGCGGCTGCGCAGGTCGAGGCCGGCATCGCCCGGATGCTCGTAGGCGGGCAGCGGCAGGTCGGGATCGAGACGGGTGATCAGCACGTCGACAGGAATCGTCACGGGTTCAACTCCACGGCGTGCTGCTCGCCGTCGGGCCGCCATGCCGCGCCACCGGCCGCTCGGTCGGCGATCGCCTGCTGGACATGCTCCGCGGTGCCGTGGTCGACGAAGTGCTGCAGGGGCACCTGGATGAACAGCGCAGCGGCGGAGATGGCGACCGGTCCGTCCGGTCCGTTGAGCCGGCCGATGGCCCGGGTGAACACCTTGCGGCCTTTCACTCCCACCACCTCGGCATCGAAGTACAGACTGGAGCCGACCGGCACAGGTCGGCGGAAGTCGCACTCGAGCCGCCCCGTCACCGCGGGACCTTCGAGCAGCCAGTTGAGCGAGCCCAGGATCTCGTCGACCGCGGTGGTCAGCAGCCCGCCATGGGCGAGGCCCGGCGCGCCCTGATGGTGCTCGGTCGGCGTGAAGATGCCGGAGACCGTGAGTCCCTCGCCGGCCGTGATGCGCATGTGCAGACCCGTCGGATGCTCCGACCCGCAGCCGAAGCACCACCGGTAGTGCGAAGGGATGGGCTCTCCTGGGGCCGGGGCGTTCGGGGACCGCAACGGCAGGACCGCATCAGAAGGAGGCGACGTGGGCAGGATTCCGCGGGGCCGGTGCGCACCGGACGAGGCAGGGTCAACGGTCACCCACGCGACGATACCCGTGAGTGCCCCGGGGCTCACCCTCGCCTGCACGGACATGCGAGGCTGCGCACATGACCACCGAGGCTCCCTACCGCGAGCGGCTGACCCCGCGATGGTGGGCGTGGCTGCTGGCCTTCTGTCTCATGCTGATGGTTGCCATCGCGTATGGCGCCGCGTTCGGCGCCACCGTGGGCTGGTCCCTGGCTGGGGGCGGCGCCCTTCTTGTCATCTTCCTGCTGCTCCTGACCGCTCCCCGGCTCGAGGTGACGGACGAGTACCTCGTCGTGGACGACGCACGACTCCCACTGCGGAGCATCGCGTCCGCCGCGGCGGTATCGAGTGTCGAGATGCGCGATCTTCGCGGACCCAGTGCCGACGCTCGACTGTTCGTCGCCCTCCGCCCCTGGTCGGCAGGTGCCGGCGTCTACGTACAACTCGACGATCCCGAGGATCCACACCCTGCGTGGCTGTTCACCTCGCGCCACCCCGATCGCCTTGCTGCCGCCATCACTGCAACGATGGACCGCTGAACCGACCAGTCGACGGAGGACACATGGAGAGCAACGCGATCGATACGGCCCCCGAGGCTGAGGTCGAGATCAACCCCATCGCCCACCTGATTGCCCCGATCGCAGCCATCGGCGCGACAATGCTGGTTCGCAAGATGCTCAACTCGGGCTACAAGCGAGCCACCGGCCATGAGGCGCCCGTCCCCCGCGATCCGCAGGTGACCTTCGCGCGCGCCCTGCTGTGGACCGCCGTCACCGCCGTCACCGCAGCTGTCGTGGAGGTTGCCGTCTACCGGCTCGCCAACCAGTTCGGCGAGAAGCCGCTCAGCTAGGCGGGAAGCGGACCAACAGGGCACTGGGACAAATCGCGAATCCCGACCGTTTTGTCTCCTCAGATCATCCGTTTCTCCCGGATTCCGGGACAAACGGATGAGTATGAGGGGTGCAGGGGCCGGTATTGCCGATCTCTCCCGCAGTCTCCGGGGCTCGCTGCGCTCACTCCTCGCCTAGGCGCACTCGACGCAGATGGGGCCCCTCTTGCCCTCATGGTCGAGCTGACTGCGGTGCTGCACCAGGAAGCACGAGCTGCAGGTGAACTCATCGGACTGGCGCGGCAGGACACGCACCGTCAGGCTCTCGTCCGACAGGTCGGCGCCGGGCAGCTCGAGGCTCTCAGCCAACTCGGCTTCGTCTACGTCGACGGCAGACGAGGACTTGTCGGCCCGTCGGGCCTTCAGCTCCTCGAGGCTGTCCTCCGCAAGCTCCTCATCGGTCTTGCGAGGTGCGTCGTAGTCGGTTGCCATGTGAAATATCGCCCTTCATCCCTTACCGCGGGCAATTCGCCCGTGATCGCGGTCAACGTCCGGAATGAGGTCTTCATTCCCAACCGATGGCTGCGCGCAGATTGTGCCTCATGTGCAGTCCGCGTACGTGGCAGGGTAGGCCCCAGCGTGTCGCAGCAGCGAACCGCCCTCACGCTCCGGAGGTGGGCAGATGCCCAGCTATGCGCTCGGCGACCGCGTCCCATCGATCGACCCGACCGCGTTCATCCATCCGGATGCCGTCATCATCGGCGATGTACGCATCGGACCGGAGTCGAGCGTGTGGCCCACCGCCGTCCTGCGCGGCGACCACGGTGCGATCATCGTGGGCAGCCGCACCTCCATCCAGGACGGCACCGTCATCCACTGCACCTCGACCCTCGACACCGTCATCGGTGACCGCTGTGTCATCGGTCACAATGCCCACCTCGAGGGCTGCACCATCGCCGACGACAGCCTCATCGGGTCAGGGTCGGTCGTCCTCCATCGGGCGGTCGTCGGCCCCTGCGCCCTGGTCGGAGCCGGAGCGGTCGTGGGCAACGACAAGGTCGTGCCGCCCCATGCTCGGGCGCTCGGCGTGCCGGCCGTCATCACCCCCGACGTGATCAAGGACGGCGCATTCGACGAGCCTGTCGCCATTTACGTTCGCAACGTGCACTGGTACGCCGCCGACCTGCGCCGGCTCGACTGAGCTACACCTCGTCCGCGCGCAGCTCGACCAGCGCTGCACGCAATACCGGAGCTATCCCGGGCGCGGCAGCCAACATGAAGGACGAGAAGTCCTCGTCATGCAGGCCGGTCACCACGATGCCCGACTCGCTTGCGATGAGTGCGCCCGCAGCAATGTCCCAGGCGTTGAGCCCCTGCTCGTAGTAGGCGTCGAGCCGCCCACGCGCAAGCCAGCAGAAGTCGACCACCGCTGCACCCATTCGGCGCACGTCGCGGATCTGCGTGATGAGCCCGGTGGCCACGACCGACTGCCGTTCGCGCATGGCCGCCGCGTAGCCGAAACCGGTCGCGACCATCGCGGTCGAAAGGTCCGCGCACGAGCTTCCCGTCAGGCGTCGCGCCTCGTCACCGGCGACCAACCACGCGCCCTGACCGCGGACCGCGATGTATGCCTCCCCGAACTCGGGCGTGACGACCACCCCGACCTCGACGATTCCGTCGACCTCTGCCGCGATGGAGACCCCCCACATCGGCAGTCGGAACAGGTAGTTAACGGTGCCGTCGAGCGGATCGACGATCCAACGGGTGCCGGAGGTGCCGATCCGCTCGCCGCCCTCCTCCCCCAGGAGGCCGTCGTCGGGGCGGTCGCGGAGCAGCTCGGCGCTGATCATCGCCTCCGCGTCCCGGTCCATCGCGGTCACGGCATCGGTTGGCGAGCTCTTGGTATCCACCTGCAGCCCGGCCGGTCGGTGGTTGGCGAGGAAGTCCCCCGCGGCGATCCCGGCGCGCCATGCCGACGGCAGAAGAGGGTGGCTTGCGAGCAGGTCGGCCAGAGTGTGTGTCTCAGCGTTCGCCATGGTCCTATCCTGCCGTGGCACCGACGGCCGGTACCGTCGGCATCATGCTGACCACCTACCGACGGGCGCTCGCGCTCCCGGGCGCGTGGCAGTTCTCCGCTACGGGTTTCCTGGCGCGCCTGCCGATCGCCATGGACAGCCTCGGGATTGTCCTGCTGATCAGCGCCAGCACGGGCTCATATGCGCAGGCGGGAATCCTCTCCGCCGCCTTCACCATGGCCGCCGCTGGCGGGGCCCTGACCACCAGCCGCTGGATGGACCGCCTCGGACAGGGTCGGCTGCTACCTCCCCTCTT
>CAIVQM010000393.1 GCA_903908025.1 uncultured bacterium | reverse complement strand
TGACCGCGGCTGCGAGGGAGCTCGGACTGGATGATCCGACGGCGACTCGCATGGTCAACGAGACGATCCTCGGCGCCGCCACGCTGCTCGCGACGTCGGGCGAACCGGCGGACGTGCTGCGCCGCAATGTGACGTCTCCCAACGGGACGACGGCTGCGGCCATCGGAACGATGCAGGAGCTCGGGGTGCATGAGGCCGTGGTGTCGGCGGTCACCGCTGCCCGCGACCGGAGTCGCGAACTGTCGGGCGGCTGATCATGAGTGACCGGGTTGGTGTGGTGTGGGACGACCGGCTGTCCGAATACGACTTCGGGCCGGGTCATCCGCTGGCGCCCATCCGGGTCCAGCTGGCGATGCGACTGGCTGCCGAACTGGGGCTGTTCAGCCCGGCGAGCGTCACCATCCTCACCCCCGTCGAGCCGGTGGACGATGCCGACATCCTGCGCGTCCATGAGGCCGGGTACGTCGAGGCCGTGCGCCAGGCGTCGCATGACCCGCACTTCTACGATGCCGCCCGCGGCCTGGGCACCGACGACGATCCGGTCTTCCCCGAGATGCACCGTGCCTCTTGCCGCGTGGCTGGCGCGAGCCTGATGGCGGCCAAGGCTGTCCATGCGGGCGAGGTGGAGCACGCCGTCAACCTGGCCGGCGGCCTCCACCACGCGCTGCCGGGTGCAGCCGAGGGCTTCTGCGTGTACAACGACATCTCCGTCGCGATCGCCTGGCTCCTCGACCAGGGGGTCGAGCGCATCGCCTACGTCGACATCGACGTGCACCACGGCGACGGGGTGCAGGCGATGTTCTGGGACGACCCCCGTGTGCTGACGATCTCGATCCACGAGAGCCCGCAGTCGCTGTTCCCGGGCACCGGCTGGCCGTCAGAGACGGGAGGGCCGTCTGCTCCGGGCACGGCGGTGAACATCGCGGTGCCGGCCGGTACGAACGATCAGGGCTGGTTGCGGGCACTGCACGCGGTCGTGCCGGATGTGCTGGGCGCCTTCGCTCCGCAGGTGCTGGTTACGCAACAGGGTGTCGACACCCACTTCGAGGATCCGCTCGCCCACCTGCTTGTCTCGCTGGATGGCCAGCGGATGGCCTTCGAGGCCCTGCATCGATGGGCCCACCGCTATGCCGGAGGTCGCTGGATCGCCCTGGGCGGTGGCGGCTACGAGTGGGTCGATGTCGTTCCCCGGGCCTGGGCGCATCTGATCGCGATCGCGACCGGACACCCGATCGCCCCCGAGACGCCCGTGCCCGACGCCTTCCACGAGTTCGTGCTCGAGTCCCTTGGCCGGCAGGCCCCCGGGCGCATGACCGACGGCCGGCAGCCGTGGCCGCGGCCCTTCGACCAGGGATTCGACCCCGATGATCCGATCGATCGGGCGGTGATGGAGACCCGGGAGGCGGTGTACCCGCACCACGGGCTCACCGCCGAACCGAGCCTGTGGTTCTGACCGGATCAGAGGCAATTTCCCCGTTCAACTTTCCCAGAGACCCCACGGGCCACTAGTCTTCGCAACGCCTGATGCCGTATGTCACCGGAGGGGAAGCCGGGGCGGTGCGGGGCAGAGAGTTCGGTGCGAGATGTCCACGACCCCTGATCGGGCCTTCAATGATGTGCGTTTCCTGACGGTCGCCGAGGTGGCCTCGATGATGCGCGTCTCCAAGATGACCGTCTACCGACTCGTCCACAACGGTGAGATGCCGGCTGTGCGCGTCGGACGTTCGTTCCGGGTGCCTGAGCAGGCCGTCCACGACTACCTGCGGGACTCGTTCGTCGAGACCGCCTGACCCTGCGCGCTACCGCGTCGGCCGGGTGTCCGGGCCGACGGTAGAGTGATGTTCACACGTACTTCACCGAGATAGGGATTGTCTTAATGGGCTCTGTGATCAAGAAGCGACGCAAGCGGATGGCGAAGAAGAAGCACCGCAAGCTGCTGCGTCGCACCCGGGTCCAGCGCCGCAACAAGAAGTAGCCGGCGACAGGGGGTCTCATGGGACGCACCGTGCTCGTCACGGGCGTGTCGAGGTACCTCGGGGGGCGCAAGGCCGCCCTGCTCGCCGCCGATCCGCAGATCTCGACCGTTATCGGGGTGGATGTCGTCGCCCCTGAGTCGCCGATTGTCGGCACGGAGTTCGTGCGTGCCGACATTCGCAACCCGGTCATCGCCAAGGTGATGGGCGAGGCTTCCGTCGACACTGTCGTCCACATGGGCGTGATCGCAACGCCCAAGCAGGCGGGCGGTCGGTCGACGATGAAGGAGATCAACGTCATCGGGACGATGCAGCTCCTTGCTGCGTGCCAGCGGACCCCCAGCGTTCGATCCCTGGTTGTGAAGTCGACGGCGGCTGTGTACGGCTCTGGCCCCAAGGACCCGGCCAAGTTCACCGAGGACATGGAGCCGAGGCACTCTCCGTCCTCCGGCTGGCCCAAGGATTCTGTCGAGGTGGAGACATATGTGCGGGGGTTCGCGCGCCGCCGCCCTGATGTCTCCGTCACGACCCTGCGGTTCGCGAACTTCATCGGACCGCGCGTGCAGACCGCGCTCACGGCCTACTTCTCACTGCCCCTGGTGCCCACAGTCCTCGGTTTCGATCCGCGAATGCAGTTCATCCACGAGGACGACGGTCTCGAGGCGATCCGCGCGGCCGTCCTCTCGCCGCGGCAGGGCACCTTCAACATCGCCGGCCGAGGGGTCGTGATGCTCTCGCAGGCGATCCGCCGAGCCCAGCGACAGACGGTCGCCGTCCCGAGTCTGCTGTTCGGCACGGTGGGGCGCACTCTCAGCCCGACCGGTCTGGCCGACTTCTCACCGGAGGCAGTGCGCTACCTGACCTACGGACGGGCCCTCGACACACGTGCGATGCATCGCACTCTCGGCTTCGATCCCGCATGGACCACCGAAGACGCTTTCCTGTCATTCGTGCAGCGCCACGATGCGGCGGAGGTCGACGTTGCCTGACGCCGATGTCATCCCCTTCGCCTCGCCGGGCGATCCCGACCGGGCGGGTGGCGCGGTGGGTCCGTCCAAGGCGGCTCGCCTCGTCGGCAACACCGGTCCGCAGCCGGCGAGCCCGACCGTTCCGCCCGCGTCGGCCAGCCCAGCGGTTCCGGCCGTTCGGGCCCGGCGATCGACCGACGCCCCGGATGTGCCGGTGCCGGTCGCGTCGGAGCCGCATGAGGTCATCACCGATGCCGAGATCCCGCTCGACGGCGAGGGCTGGCTCGAGTTCGCACGTCGCCGCATCTCGGGCGACTACTCGGTCGACGACTTCGGCTTCGACCCGGAGCTGACCGACCGTGTCCTGCTCACGCTCGTCCGCCCGCTGTATCGCTCATGGTTCCGGGTCGAGACGACCGGACTCGAGAATGTCCCGTCCGCCTCCGGCGCCCTTGTGGTGGCCAATCACTCCGGTGTGATTGCGTTGGACTCGGTGATGGCGCAGGTCGCGCTGCACGACGAGCACCCCGCTCACCGGCATCTGCGCATGCTCGGTGCCAACCTCGTCTTCCAGACCCCGTTCATGGGCGAGGTGGCCCGCAAGGCAGGACACACGCTCGCCTGCCACCCCGACGCGGAGCGTCTCCTCGCGGCCGGTGAGATCGTCGGCGTGTGGCCTGAGGGCTTCAAGGGTGTCGGCAAGCCGTTCGGCCAGCGCTACAAGCTGCAGCGCTTCGGCCGCGGCGGTTTCGTCTCGGCGGCACTGCGCACAGGTGCGCCGATCATCCCGACGGCGATTGTGGGGGCCGAGGAGATCTACCCGATGATCGGCAATGCCAAGACGATCGCGCGAATCTTCGGCCTTCCGTACTTCCCGATCACGCCGACCTTCCCCTGGTTCGGGCCGCTCGGGCTGATTCCGCTGCCCAGCAAGTGGATGATCCACTTCGGCGAGCCGATCCGCACTGATCACTTCCCGGAGGGGGCTGCCGACGACCCCATGGTCGTCTTCAACCTCACCGACCAGGTTCGCGAGCAGATTCAGCAGTCGCTGTACCGGCTTCTGGTGAAGCGACCCTCAGCGTTCGGCTGACAGCCGCGCACCAACTACGACGTGCGTCGTGTGCGCGCAGCCGCGTAGCCGATCGCGAGGCCGACGGCGATGCCACCAGCACCCGAGATCGCGGGCAGTGCCACGCGCTTGAACTGTTCGCGTCGACGGAAGTCGCGGATCTTCCAGTCGTTGTCGCGCGCATGTGCCCGCAGGGTCGAGTCGGGATTGACGGCGACGGGATTGCCGACCAGGGACAGCATCGGGATGTCGTTCGCCGAGTCCGAATAGGCCGAGCAGCGGGCCAGGTCGAGGCCCTCGCGCGCGGCCAGTGCCCGGATGGCCTCGGCCTTCGCCAGGCCGTGCAGCGGCGGACCGTCGAGGTGACCGGTGTACACCCCACCGCTGACCTCCGAGACCGTTCCGAGCGCACCCGTGAGACCGAGGCGCCGGGCAATGACCGACGCGAGTTCGATCGGGGTCGCGGTGACCAGCCATACCTGCTGCCCGGCATCGAGGTGTCCCTGTGCGATGGCGAGCGTGCCGGGGATCAGCTTGTCGACCATGCTGTCGTCGAAGATCTCCTCGCCGAGGTGCGCGAGCTCGTCGACGCGACGGCCCTCGACGAAGGACAGTGCCGCCTCGGTCGCTGAGGCCATGTCCTCGAGGTCCTCGCCGCTGACGAGGAACTTCACCTGCTTGACGCCGAACCCGACGATCTCGCGACCGCTGAAGTAGTTGCGACGTGCGAGTCCGACAGCGAAGTGGAAGATGCTCGCCCCGCGCATGATGGTGTTGTCGACATCGAAGAAGGCGGCGCCGGTCGGATCCAGGGTCGGGTTCTGCGCATGGCCGGGGCTCGCCGCGGCTGCCGATGCCTCGCCCGCCTGCCGGTAGCGCGACAGGACGTCATGGCGGGCGGGGGCCGCGGGAGCGCCGGCCTCGGTGGACTCGTTCACAGGGCGAGAGTACCCAGCCGCGCGACCAGGTGTGCCAGACTCAGGATCGAACTGGGGAGGGGTGAGCGTGAACGCCAATATCGCCGGGTTCCTTCGCGCCTCCGCGCAGCGTCACCCTGACGCGACCTGCCTGATCACGGGTGATGCGCGGTACTCCTGGGCCGATGTCGACCGAGCCGCAGATGCGTTCGCTGCGGGCCTTGTTCAGCGCGGACTCCATGCGGGTGATCGTGTCGCCCTGCTGCTCGGCAACTGCTACGAGTTCGTCATCTCGTACTTCGGTGCCGCGCGCGCCGGGCTGGTCATCGTGCCGCTCAATCCTGCCTACACGAGTGCAGAGGTCGCAGTCCTGCTAGCCGACGCCGGTGCTCGCATGCTGGTGGTGCAGCCGGCCACCGAGCGGGTTGGCGAGGAGTCGGCGGCCGCGCTCCCGGGCTGCGAAGTCGTGAGCATTGACGGACCGGCTTGGGCCGACATCCTGCGCACCGGGGCCGAAGTGGCGCTCGCCGAGGTGGCGCAGTCGCCAGATGCACTGGCGTTGCTGCTCTTCACCGCCGGAACGAGCGGGCGGCCCAAGGGCGCGATGCTCACTCACGGTGCGCTGCGAGCCAATATCGAACTGCTCCTGGACCTGAGCGATCCACCGGCCGTGGTCGACGACGACGTCGTCCTGATCGTGCTGCCCATGTTCCACGTTTACGGGCTGAACACAGGCCTGGGACTCGCTGTCGCTGCAGGTGCGACATGCGTTATCAGCGACCGTTTCGATCCGGTGGAGTCGCTTCAGCTCGTCTCGGAGCATCGAGTCACCACCATCGCGGGCGCACCCGCGATGTATCAGGCATGGTGCGCGACGCCGGGCGTTCGCGAGGGCATGGCCACGGTTCGCATGCTCTCAAGTGGCGGTGCGCCACTGCCGGTGCGCGTGTTCGCGGCATTCGCCGAGCTGACCGGGCTCGAGATCTTCGAGGGCTACGGAATGACCGAGACGGCGCCGGTGGTGGCGACGACGCTGGTGTCCGGAGTGCCGAAGCCGGGCTCCGTTGGGCGGCCGCTGCCCGGACTCGATGTGCGGCTGGTCGACGAGTCCGGTTCGGATGTCGACGAAGGCGACCCGGGCGAGGTGTGGGTGCGCGGTCCGTCGGTGTTCCGCGGCTACTGGCCCGACGGTGCCGGTGGCCCCGATGCCGACGGCTGGTTCCATTCGGGGGATGTTGTCTACGCGGACGATGACGGCGACCTGCATGTCGTCGATCGCCGACGCGAGGTGATACTCGTCAATGGCTTCAATGTCTACCCCCGTGAGATCGAGCTGGTGATCGACGACCTCGACGCGGTCGCGGAAGTCGCCGTGCTCGGAGTTCCGGACGACACCACGGGTGAAGCGGTGACTGCGCTGGTGGTCGCACGCCGCGGTGCGGCCCTGTCGGCGGAGGAGATCGCCGACCACTGCGCCGTGCGGCTCGCGCGGTTCAAGTGCCCGACCGTCATCCGGGTCGTTGATGAACTGCCGCATTCGGCGACCGGGAAGGTCGCCAAGGGCCGGCTGCGGGATGTCTACGGCGACACGGGGTACGGGTCGTGACGACGGTCGGCGGGGGACGGGTCACGCTGATCGGCAAGCGGGACTGCCACCTGTGCGATGACGCTCGAGCGGTCATCGTGACCGTGTGCGCCGAGACGGGCGATGGGTGGCAGGAACTGTCCATCGAGGACGATCCGGTGCTCTACGACGACTACTGGGAGCGGATCCCGGTCGTGCTCGTCGACGGGCAGCCCCATGACTTCTGGAAGGTGGACGCAGCCCGCCTCCGGGCGGCCCTGGCAGCCCCTTCGAACCGATAATCGGACGCTAACGTCCGGTCAACTTTGTGACTTCGTGCGCGCATGCCTAATCTAGGGCCATCGAACACCGGCGCGACCGGTTGTTCGACCCCAAGGATTGACCCTTCCCCTGGAGAATCGTGTCTGCTGCACGCTCGGTCCGGTCGGCTGCCTCGGCGGCTGTCGGCGGGTCGAATCGAGGCCGTGATGGCGCCCGGGATATCCCGGATGCGACCATCGCGCGATTGCCTGTGTACCACCGGGTCCTCGGTCAGCTTGCGGAGAGCGGCGTCTCGACGGTCTCATCGGAGGAACTCGCCGCGGCATGCGGGGTCTCCTCCGCGAAGCTGCGCAAGGATCTGTCGCACCTGGGGTCCTACGGCACCCGCGGCGTCGGCTACGACGTCCGCTTTCTCGCCTACCAGATCTCGCGCGAACTCGGGCTGTCCCAGCCATGGGGGGTTGTCATCGTCGGTGCCGGCAACCTCGGCCACGCACTCGTTGCCTACCGAGGCTTCGCGTCACGGGGATTCGCGGTCGTGGGCCTTCTCGACTCGCACCCAGACGTCGTTGGTCGCCGACTCGGCAGCGACGATGCCCAGATCGTTGTGCGTCCGATGCACGAGCTCGAGGCGCTCGTCGCCGACGGTGGCGCGCATATCGGCGTGATCGCAACGCCGGCTGACGCTGCCCAGGACGTATGCGACCGGCTGGTCGCTGCGGGCGTACGCAGCATCCTCAACTTCGCCCCTGTCGTGCTCTCGGTCCCCGAGGGTGTGGAGGTGCGCAAGGTCGACCTCGCGGTGGAACTGCAGATCCTTGCCTTCCATGAGCAGAGGCGGAACGACGAGCCGCCGGAGTCGGCTGAACGCGAGATCCCGTCCTTTGTCCCAGAGTCGCTCGGAGAGGCGATCAACGCATGACAACACGAGCAAGCAGCAAGCAGGCAACCACGGCAAGCGCACCCGCGGCCCGGAAGGCAGCGCCCGCGAAGGCGGCTGCCACGCCGAAGAAGGCGGCTGCCACGCCCAAGAAGGCGGCCCCGGCAGCGAAGCCGGCGGCCACCCCAGCGGCCACCCCAGCGGCTAAGAAGGCGGCCCCGGCAGCGAAGCCGGTGGCCACCCCCGCCGCTAAGAAGGCGACGCCCGCGCCGAAGCCGGTCGCGAAGAAGGCGAGCCCGGCACCGGTCGCTGCGGCACCGGTCGCTGCGGCGCCTGTCGAGGCCAAGGTCGTGGCTGCCAAGGCACGCCGCAAGCCGGCGACCGGCACGGTGTCGCTCGTTGCGGCCGGCCCCGGTGATCCTGAGCTGCTCACCCTGCGCGCTGCCCGTCTCATCGCGGCTGCCGACATCATCGTGGTGGATGCTGATGCCATCGCGATCGCCGAGGCCCATGCGGGGCCGGGTGCTCAGATCGTCGCGGCGGTCGATGCCCATGGCTTGCCACTCGATCAGGCCGGTCGCAGCGCACTGGTGATCGAGGCGGCCCGCGAGGGACGCAACACCGTGCGCCTGATCTCCGGTGATCCGGTCATCGATGGCTCCCTGCTGCACGAGGCGGGTGCGCTTCGCAAGGCCAAGATCGACTTCGAGGTCGCGCCGGGCGTAAGCGAGATCACGGGCGTCCCTGCCTACGCGGGCTTCGGCCTGACCGGTGGCCGTACGCGACAGGTGCGCATCGTCGACGCCAACGACACCGACCTCGCCTACGCGGATCTCACCTCCAGCCGCACGACCGTCGTGTTCCTCAATGGCGCAGACCGCGCACCCGAGATCGCTTCCCGTCTCGTCGCGGCCGGCGCGGCCGAGAGCACTCCGCTGGCGCTCACTCGGCGCGGTACGACGGTCGACCAGCGCACGCTGGTGTCGACCCTCGGCGAGATCGGCGGTGTCGTGAAGGCGGCGCGCCAGTCCGGCCCGGGCCTGGTCGTCGTCGGCGATGTCGTGTCGCAGCGCGAGAAGCTCGACTGGTTCGAGGTCAAGGCGCTGTTCGGCTGGCGCATCCTCATCCCGCGCACGCAGGATCATGCCGGCCCGGTCGTCAACCTGCTCCGTGGCCATGGCGCGATTCCGATCGAGGTGGCAACCATCTCGGTCGAGCCGCCCCGCACGCCGCAGCAGATCGACCGCGCAGTGCACGGCCTGGTCTCGGGCCGCTACGAGTGGATCGGCTTCACGTCGGTCAACGCGGTTCGCGCCATCCGAGAGAAGCTCCAGGAGTACGGCCTCGACGCACGTTCGTTCGCGGGCCTGAAGGTGGCGGCGGTCGGCGACACGACAGCCGCAGCACTCATCGAGTTCGGCGTCCGTCCGGATATCGTCCCGACGGGCGAGCAGACGACGAGCGCACTGCTTGACGAGTGGCCGCCCTACGACTCGCTCACGGATCCGATCAACCGGGTCTTCCTGCCGCGGGCCGACATCGCCACCGACACCCTGGCGGCGGGCCTCGCGGAGCTTGGGTGGGAGGTCGAGGACGTCACCGCTTACCGCACGGTTCGCGCTGCACCGCCGCCCGCCGAGACGCGCGAGGCCATCAAGACCGGTGGATTCGACGCGGTCCTGTTCACCTCGAGCAGCACGGTGCGCAATCTCGTCGGCATCGCGGGCAAGCCGCATCACAGCACCGTTGTCGCCTGCATTGGTCCGCAGACGGCCAAGGCCGCTGAGGAGCACGGGCTGCGCGTAGACGTCCTGGCTGACACCAGCACGGTGGCCGGTCTGGTGGCGGCGCTTGCGGCACATGGCGAGACGCTGCGGGCAACGGCTGCCGAGGCTGGCGAGGGCACGTGGCGGCCGAGCCGCCGCCGGGCTGCAGCACGTCGTAAGGCGACCTGACGATGGCCGACGCGGGCGACCGCACTGTCGTTCATCTGCTGCGACACGGCGAGGTATTCAACCCGGAAGGCGTCCTGTACGGACGTCTTCCGGGCTTCTACCTGTCGGACCTGGGACAGCAGATGGCGGTTCGCGCAGCGGACGCACTAGCCGATCACGACATCACGCATGTGGTGTCATCGCCGATGGAGCGCGCGCAGCAGACGGCGGCTCCGGTCGCGGAGCGACACGGTCTGGCCATCGAGATCGACCCGC
>CAIVQM010000392.1 GCA_903908025.1 uncultured bacterium | reverse complement strand
GTCGGCCGAATTCCTGTCGTCGTCGAGGTCGGCTACTTCGTGCGCGGCGGGATGTCGATGAGCAGTGGGACGCGAGCGAGTTCCGTGCTCATGGCCTCCGCACCCGCGTTCGCGCTGCGCAACGGGATCATCAGTGAGACCCGCGGCTCCGTTGCGACATTCGACGTCGCCGGACGATCGCTCGATGCCCTGCCCGTCAGCGGATCGGAGCACTTCACCCTGCCTCGACTTGATCCGGGCGTGCGCGATGTCGGCGTCTACCTCGGCTGGGCCGGACGAATGACCCGACCCGCGCACCTCGCCGGCGGTGCCCTCTCCGCCATCAGCCGCCTGCCCGTCCTCGGCGGCGCCATCAGCAGCGGACTCGGCAAGGCCGGCGGAACCGCAACAGGCGAGGGACCCGACGCGAGCGAGCGGGCCAAGGCGACGACCGTGGTCGTCGCCCGCACACGCGACGGCGTCGGACGCGAACTGAGCAGCATTCGGCTCGAAGGCCCGAGCCCGTACGACCTCACCGCCGAGCTACTGGCCTGGGGTGCGGCCATGCTGCTGACCGGTCGGGCCAGTGCCACCGGTGCCCTCGGCCCGGTCGACGCCTTCGGGCTCGAGGTCCTTCAACGAGGCTGCGCGGATATCGGGCTCCATCGTGTCGACTGAATCCCTCGCCCACACGATCCTTGACGAGACGACGTGGCTAGCCGAGCAGGCGCGCCACCGCGAGCGAGTCCAGCCATGGGTGTCTGGCCGGCTCGAGCGACAATCCCGTGGTCGGAAGCACGCGATCGAGGACTTCCTCTTCGACTACTACCCGTACTCACCCGGGAAGCTCGCCACCTGGCATCCCGGGTACCCAGTGGTGCTCGAAGGCCAGCAGTCTCAGCCGTACCTCAGACTCTCGGGCTACCGATCGACGGGCGACGGGGCGACTGCCGACATCGCGTGGCTCGAGCCTCGCCGTGCACGCCTCAATGCGGCGATCAGCATTCT
Organism: uncultured bacterium; assembly: GCA_903908025.1. GTDB lineage: Bacteria > Actinomycetota > Actinomycetes > S36-B12 > S36-B12 > UBA10649. The sequence goes on along the minus strand of CAIVQM010000392.1, from coordinate 1,207 downwards.
CGATGGTGCTGCCGCACGCCCACCGGTGACCGGCTGCTTCGGCCTGCACGAGTGGGCGATGACGTACGGGCTGACGCAGGAGGAACTCCGACACGCATACCTGCCCCTTCGAGTCACGCCGGCGGAAGTGTCGGCCACCGTGGATGCGATCGGGCTGCGCTGCACCCACATGGACGCCTTTAGATTCTTCACCCCGGACGCCGTCCCCCTGAACGAACTGCAGCCCACCCGCGACACGCAGCCCGCACTCGAGCAGCCCGGTTGTTTGCACGCCGCGATGGATCTCTACAAGTACGCGTTCTGGTTCTCGCCGCTGGTGCCCTCAGACCTGATCATGGACTGCTTCGAGAACGCCGTCAGCGCGCGTGAGATCGATATGCGCGCTTCCCCCTACGACATGGATCCATTCGGACTCGAACCCATCCGGGTCGAGACCGCCGAAGGCCGTCGCGAGTACGCCGCCGCGCAGCAGGACCTGATGGCCTCCACCGCACCCCTGCGCGCGCGGCTCATCACCGCCCTCTCAGGGCTCCGTCAGGCGGACCGCGAGTCCGGGACCTCGGCTACCCCCGGCTGACGACCGTGACGACCACCTTTCGTGCATCTGGTCCGGAGCCACCGGTTCCGTCACCACGCACCGTGTAGACGGACTTCACACCGAGGCTGGCCAGGTATCCGGCGGCGGCCCGAGCACGAGCAGCGGACAACTGTTGGTCGTTGGCTGAGGTGCCGGACTTCTGGACGTAGCCGATGGAGACCACCGTGCTGGGCGACCGCCCCACCTTCTTCAGCAGATCACGGAGTTGCGCCATTCCAGCGGCCGTGAGCTGATCATCCAGGGGCGCGAAGGCGACCGTCGTCGTCGCGCGTGACGGTCGGACTGCATTACCCGCACCCGCCTTCATGCGGGCATCGGCCAGGCCATCGCCGTCGTCGTCCACGTCGCGAGCATCAGGCACGCCATCGCCATCGATGTCCGTGTCACCGACATTCAAGACGCCGTCGTTGTCGATGTCGGCGTCCTGGGCGTTGGGCACTCCGTCAGCGTCGGTGTCGACCCAAGGACGCGGGGCCGGCGCATCGACTGCATCAGGGAGTCCGTCGCCGTCGTCATCGCGATCCTGGGCGTTGGGCAGGCCATCGCCATCAGGGTCCTTGTCGAACGAGCACACACCCTTGGCGGATGGAACAGACCGTGACGTGTTCT
>CAIVQM010000391.1 GCA_903908025.1 uncultured bacterium | reverse complement strand
GCAGTGATCGGCCGCGCAGTGGCGGCAAGCCCGCGGGTGCGGGTTCACGGTCGGATCGTCCGGGCAGTGATCGGCCTCGCTCGGATCGCGCCACAGGCTCAGGGTCGCGCAGCGACAAGCCAAGGACCGACCGCTCGAGCAGTGATCGACCCAGGTCTGATCGGCCGGCGGGCGCGGGGGCTCGTTCCGACCGGCCGCGCAGCGCTCCGCGTCGGGATGACCGAGCTGGGGCTGGAAGCGATCGGCCGCGCAGCGCCCCGCGTCGGGATGAGCGATCGGGCCAGGCTCGTTCGGCGCGCGCCATGCCCGACCGGCCGCGGGATCCGGAGCTGCCGGAGGACATCACGGCAGACATGCTGGACAAGGGCCTCGCCCATGAGTTGCGAACCCTGCCGGAGGGACTGGCGGAGATCGTGGCCCGTCATCTCGTGGCGGCCGATCAGGCTCTGATCGAGGGGAATATCCCGTTGGCGCGAGCACATACGGCTGCGGCGAAGCGGCGTGCGGGTCGGGTGGCTCCCGTGCGGGAAGCGGCCGGAATCGCCGCTTACCTCGCCGGTGACTACGCCGAGGCGATCTCTGAACTGCGCACCGTGCGCCGGATGACGGGTGCCGACGAGTACGTGCCGATGCTGGCCGACTGCGAACGTGGCCTGGGTCGGCCGCAGAAGGCCCTCGACCTGATCAAGGAGGTCGACCAGCGGAAGGTCGACCCGGAGACGCGGGTTGAGCTCACCCTGGTGGCCGCGGGAGCGCGGGCGGATCTCGGTCAGGTCGATGCGGCGCTCGTGGTTCTGCAGATCCCCGAGCTGACCAAGCTTCCGAAGGGTGGGACCCGTGCACGGCTGCAATACGCCTATGCGGATCTGCTCGAGCAGGCTGGTCGGATCGAGGAGGCGCATGAGTGGATGCGCAAGGCTGCCGTCTCCGATATTGATGGTGTGACCGACGCCGAGGAGCGCGTGGAGGAGCTGGCGGGTCTGGCCTTCACGGAGGAGGAGCTCGAGGATGAGGACTCCGAAGAGGTAGCGCCCGGCTGAGGCAGGCTCAGTCGCTGGGTCGGTTGTCGAGCCAGCGCACGATGCCGTGGACATTCGCGCCGATCCCGGAGAGCTCGTCGAACTTGAGCGCGCGGGCCTCGTCCTCGTAGAAGACCGGATGACGCTCGCGATCCTTCTCCCGGACCAGGGCGATCGCGTGGTCCAGATTGGGCTCGACGGCGTAGACCGATTCGACGACCTCAACCCAGTAGCGGAGTTCTGCCTCTGAGCGCTCGAGGGTGTCGGCGACATCGTTAACGGGCCCGAAGTGGCTGAACAGCAGGCGGTTCGCGCCGGCGTCCTTCATGCGCTGCAACGACGACAGGGTCAGGTCAAGGTCGAAGTCCGGCGGGGGAGTCGCCGGCCGGACATCGGCGGTCTCGGGGACGTAGACGCCGGCCGCGTCACCGGTGTAGAGGTCGCCGGTCTCGGAGTCGAGGAGGCCGATGTGGTGCGAGGCGTGGCCAGGGTTGTGAAAGGCATCCAGCCGTCGGCCGTCGCCTAGGTCGATCGATCCGACCTCACCGAGCGTGACGAGGCGCTCCTGCGGAACCGGGAGCAGGTCGCCGAAGAGTCGATCCATATCGGGTCCGAATACCCGGTGGGCACTGGCCATCAGCTTCGCCGGGTCGGCGAGGTGGCGAGCACCTCGCTCGTGCACGACGACCTGCGCATTGGGGAAGGCAGCGGCGATGTCACCGACGCCGCCGGCGTGATCGAGGTGGATGTGCGTAACGACGATCGTCGCCAGATCGTTCGCGTCCACCCCCAGCTCAGCGAGGGCGCGAATGACAAGGTCAGCCGAGCGCGCCGTGCCGGTCTCCACCAGACAGGGTCGGCTGCCGCGGATCAGGTAGCCAGAGGTGATCCCCTCGTAGCCGCCCATTCGAGTGTCCACATGGAAGACGTCGTTGCCCAGGTCCTCGATGATCTCTGCCACGCGCACAGTATGGCCGTAACCCATCGCGCCGTCCCCAGCATCCGGGTCCCCCTGGTCACTCGTCCCCAACGGTGGCGGGGCTGGCCCAGCGGAGGCACTCGGGGATCAGGATCCGTTCATGACAACTGCCACTGCTCCACATTCATCCGCAACCGTTGAGATCGTCGG
>CAIVQM010000390.1 GCA_903908025.1 uncultured bacterium | reverse complement strand
GATCTCCAGGTGGATGTTGCCGTCGGCGAGGTGGCCGAAGACGCCGAACACCTCGAAGGTCGGGTGCGCGCCAACGAGTGACTTCAGCTCGTCGGCCGCGTCGGCCAGCACAGCGAGCGGCACCGACACATCGAGCTTGTGCGTCATGCCCAGCGACGAGAACACCTCGCCCTGCCGCTCGCGGAAGGACCAGATGCGCGCCTGCTCGGAAGCGTCGAGCCCGACGATGACATCGGCGTCATCGAGGCTGACGAAGCCCGACGCGTCACCGCCATCGACCACCTCGAGCAGCAGTGCCACCGGATGCCGCGCCGCCAGCGGCCAGGGCAGGCCCGCCGTGGTGCAGGCGAGGTCGAGGCCGGGCTCGTCGAGCACCTCGGCCGCGAGAAGTCGCACTCCCGGAGCCACAGCCGACGACATGAGCTCCATCGCCGCTGCGTATGACCGGCAGCCGATCAGCGCGACGGATGTGCGCCCAGCCGGCCGGTGCAGTCGCAGGCGCACGGCCGTGATGATGCCGAGCGTGCCCTCCGAGCCGCAGAGCAGCGCACCGAGGTCGTAGCCGGTGTTGTCCTTGAGCAGCCCAGAGAGGTGAGAGACGACCGACCCGTCGGGCAGGACGGCCTCGATGCCGACGACCTGCGCACGCGTCATGCCGTACGCGATGACGTGGATGCCGCCGGCATTCGTCGCGACGGTGCCGCCGATGGTGGCGGAGTCGCGGGCCGCGAGGTCGACGCCGTAGTACCAGCCCGCAGCGGCCGCATGCCGGCGCACATCGCCGAGCGTGGCACCCGCCCCAGCCGTGAGCTGCCCGGACAGGTCGTCGACAGGATCGATCGACGAGAGTCGACGGGTCGACAGGATCACGGGCGGCTGCGCGTCGGAGGGGCCAGGCACCGAGCCACCGACCAAACCCGTGTTGCCGCCCTGCGGCAGCACCGGGACTCCCGCATCGGCGCAGGCGCGCATGACCAAAGCGACTTCGGCGGTGGTGCCCGGGCGGACGACGGCAAGCGCGGGGCCACTAAAGCGGCGTGACCAGTCGACGACGTACTGATCCATGAGCACGGGGTCGGTGATCACCTGCGACTCGCCGACGGCTTCGTGAAGGCGCGCCAGCAGATCGTCGCTCGAAAGTGCGAAGCCCGTCACGGGGTTATCCTTGCCGAACAGCGGGGGCTACTGCACGGGAGGTCGGCATGCGCGTGCGATCGATCGCAATCGCCTGTGCCATCGGGCTGACCCTCCTGACGGCCTCGCCCGCGCAGGCTGCCGAGACTGTCCCGGCCTCCGGCACCTTCTCGTTCTCCACCGCCAACGGCATCCTGCCGACCTGGGAGCAAGAGGACATCATTCTCATCGGCGTGAGCCCGGGATCCGTCACGACGACGACCACGGGGACGACCGCTCGAGTCTCCCTGCCGATCGTGGCGAAGACCGGCTCGGCGAACGCAGCGGCTGGCGGCTTCCGACTGACGAACACGACCACAGGTGAGAGCGTGCGCTGCTCCTCACCGACCATCGATACGACCGCCCGGGTCGTCGACTGCGTGCTCGCCGACGGCACCAACGCCCGCCTGTTCGTGATCAGCGGGATCCGCTCGCGTTCGCAGGTCAGGGGCCAGTCGACCATCACGGCGATCTACCGCGGCGTGCAGCTACGGATCAATGGCCAGGTCATGGCCGACCGGCTGAACAAGGCCCTCGGTACCTACACCTTCAGCCCATCCGTCACGGTGGGCATCGGCGACCTGGTCGTCACGCGCGACCGCTGATCCACAGGCTGGCGCTGCGCCTCGAATATCCACAGATAGCCCCAACGGGTTTGGCACGCCGGGATCCGGGCATCACCCTCACATCACCGCTCCAACCGGGGCGCACGAGGGGGAAACACCATGAATACCAATAGTCACATCCGTATCGCTGGTCGCATGGCCGCCGCACTCACCGGTGCCGTCATCGCACTCGGCGTCGTCGCCGCCCCGGCCGTCGCCGACGAGGTCATCGCCGTCGACAGCAGCTCCACGGTCGCCCCTGCCGCGGTCCCGAGGGCCATCGCCAGCAAGCCCCGAAGCATCACCGTGACCAATCACGGCGGGCATTCCGTCGTGCTCTTCGCCAAGGGCGAGCCGATCCGCCGCGACCTAGCGCCTGGCAGCGCGCCAGCCGTCTTCAGCGGGCTCACCGCAGGACGTACGTACACGATCGCGATCGGCGGGCAGCCGATGGGCGCGGTCGTCGCCCTCGACCGCCCGACAGCCGCATCCGGCCTGACCGTCCGCACCACCTCGACCCCCGGCACGGTGTCGCTGACGTGGCGCCACACCGCCACCACGGCCACCGGCGGCACCGACCTCATCTACGACGTCACGGCCACCAGCCCGACCGCGCCGACCGTGCGCACCACCGTCACCGGCGTCCGCACCGCCACCCTCACCGGCCTCGACACCGATGCCGTCTACACGTTCACGGTCGCCCCGCGGAACAACGCCGGCACCGGCAAGGCCACCCGCGCCCAGATGACCCGCAGTCTGGGTGGGGCCACCGCCGGGCAGCGCTCGGACTCCGCTCCGATCGCCGAAGCAGCGTCGGTCCCGGCAGCGGTGCCGACACCCGCCGCCGCACCGGCTCCGGCCCCCGCCCCGGCCCCGCGACCCGCCACCAAGACCATCTACGTCTGCCCCGACGGCTACGCCACGGCCGGCGACCTGTGCCAGCAGAGCACCGCGTACACCTTCCACACCGAGACGCTGACCAGCCCGTACACCTACCACCAGGAACAGCAGGCCAACACGATCAACGTGCCCGCCACGCACAACGGCACCGTGTGGACCTGGACCTGCCCTTCGGGCTACGACTCCGGCGGCGGCCAGTGGGGCGTCGGGGTCTGCAAGGGCACGGTCACCGCGACCGTGAAGGACGCGCCGCCCGCCGGCTATACCGACAACGGCTCGTCCTACGCGAAGGAGATCCAGGTCAAGGACACCCTGCCCGTCGGCTGGACCGACAACGGCACCCAGTGGATCAGGACAGCCGCCAAGGTGGCCATGGAGGTAGCCGCCTAGCCACCGATCGGCACGGGAACGGGCTCGCGGGCCCGGTGTAGGTTCACGACGTGATCGTGGCCTGGCACCGG
>CAIVQM010000389.1 GCA_903908025.1 uncultured bacterium | reverse complement strand
TGGGCTGGTCGAGGTGCTGACGTACCCGTTCGTCGGACCGGCCGAGCTCGACGCGCTGCAACTTCCGGCTGATGATGCGCGTCGTCATGCCCCGCGCCTGGCCAACCCGCTCTCCGAGGAGCAGCCGTTCCTGCGTGCGTCCCTCCTGCCGGGGCTACTGTCGGTTGCCCGACGCAATGCAGGTCGCGGCATGACCGACCTGGCCGTCTTCGAGATCGGTTCTGTGTTCCTAGGCGAGGTGGCAGAGACGGCGCCTGAGCGTCCACCGGTGCATCGTCGGCCGAGTGACGCCGAGTGGGCGGGTCTCAACGACCTGCTCCCGCACCAGCCCATTCATGTCGCCGCTCTGCTGAGCGGCAATCGCGAGCAGCAGGGCTGGTGGGGCGCTGCCCGTCCGGCCTCATGGTCTGATGCCATCGAGGCCGCCCGCATCGTTGGCGATGCCTGCGGTGTGGTCCTGGCAGTCAGCGCGGGTGCGGATCCCGCGTTCCACCCCGGTCGCTGCGCGAGCCTGTCGATCGACGGCACGGTCGTGGGTGCCGCTGGCGAACTGCACCCCCGGGTCATCGAGGCGTATGGACTGCCGCAGCGCTCAGCCGCCATGTGGCTGGACCTTGAGGCGATCGTCACCGCGGCTCCCGATGTCAGGCCGGCGCCGAGCGTCGGCACCCAGCCGCTGGCCAAGGAGGACCTCGCCCTGGTTGTGGACCGGTCCGTGCCGGTTGCAGCGGTGCAGGCCGCGCTGGCCCAGGGTGCTGGCGACCTTCTCGAGTCCGTGCGGCTCTTCGACGTCTATGAAGGTCCGCAGGTGCCAGAGGGCAAGCGGTCGCTGGCCTTCGCCCTGCGCTTCCGCGCATCCGATCGCACGTTGGAGGCGGGGGAGACGGCCGCAGCACGCCAGTCGGCGATCGACGCGGCGAATGCCGCGACGGGCGCGACCCTGCGTTAAGGCCCGCTTGTTCGGCGAGATGTGGTCAGCGCAACGCCGGTTGTGAGTGCTGCGCCGACAACGGCGAGCAGCGCTGCGAGGGCGAACATCTGGCGAAGGCCGTCCGCGATGTCCGCAGCCAGAAACAGCGTTGCGGTGGCGGGAACGAGGACGTAGGGCGCTGAGGTAACGGCGGTGAAGGTGCCGAGGTCACGGCCGAGCCGCCCTGGCTCATGGCGGACGAAGAGCAGCAGGCCCAGCTCGACTCCGTTGGCGAGGCCGAAGCCGGCCCCGAAGGCGATGGCTGCGGTGAGGATGCCGACGCTGGTGGGGAACACGAGCAGGGCAACAAGAGCCACGGCGACCACGACCGCAGCGATCACCCAGATGACGGCGGCGGAACGGCGACCGCGCAACAGGCTGCCGCCGATGACGCTCGTGATGACCGCAGCAACGGTTGCTGCGATGACAGCGCCTGTGGAGAAGCCCGCGACCGCATCCGAGGAGATGTCGCTCACCGTGTCGATGAACAGGACAACGTAACTGTTCGTCGCCGAGGTTGCCCAGCTCAGCAGGAACGATGCGACGGTGAACACCATCCAGGCGCTCGCCCATCTGCGCGCGGTTGGTGCCGATACGCGTCGGTCATTCGGAATGTGAGCAAGTGGGGCTGGTGTGCGTAGTGCCAGTGGCAGCACGAGGAGGGCACCGAGAATGGCCGGTGCGAGGAAGGCGGCAGCGACGTTCGACTGCAGCAGCTGGACGATGACGCTGCCGAGCAGGAGCGCCATAATCGACGTCGCACCGATGAGGCCGGACAGGATGCCGCGTCGCTGCATGGGGACGGTGGCGCCGCTGATCGCCAACGCGGACGTGAGGATCGCCGCAGCTGGGACCTGCGCGAATGCCCACGCCAAGGTGAGGACGGACGGTGTTGGTGCCAGCATCAGCGTCGCACCGGCGATGGGCAGCAGGGGAGTGGCCCAGCGAATCAGCACAACGCGCGAGTGACCGCGCTGCTCCATGACGTCGCCGAGCTGCCCGAATCCGATCAGTCCGACGATCATGATGAGCCAGCCCACGGCGAGGGTCAGCGAGTACTGCGTGGGCAGCCCGGAAGGATCGAACTCGCGCATGCGCAGGGCCAGGGTGAGTACGGACGCCGGCATGATGGTCAGCCAGCCGCCGAGGACGGCGAGGCTGATCCTCGTCACCGCATCCGACCGCATCCGTGACCCCATTTCCCGTCACACGGCTCGTGCGGCATGGCCAACGCTAGCCCTCGTCTGCCGGCTGCGCCTCGGCCTTTGCTGCCGGCACCCCCCAAAGAGGGGGCTGCTCGGTATTGGTGGCCGGCTAGGGCGAAAAGTAGTTTCGCTCGCGAGGAGTCGGTCAGGGGATCGGCCATCGTCGGTGAGGGGAATTCCCGTGCGTCGCATGCTCATTGCTCTGCTGTCCATCGTGGCCCTGGTCGCGTCCATGATCGGCCTGTCCGTCGGTATGGCAGCACCAGCGAGTGCAGATGAGGGAATTGTGGTTACGCCGAGTTCGATCGATCCCGGGGATACGCCCGCGTTGGTGCAGGTGGATCTCTCCGGTCTGGCAACCGGCACTTGGGTTGGCGGGTTCCCCTACAAGATTCGCTTCAACGGTTTCACTGGACCTGCTACCACTTTCTGCATGGACATCGCCAGCGCAACGAATCCTGGTGAGTTGGGTATGTCGATGCCCCTTCCTACAAAGGGCGGGTCCGCAACCTCGAACTGCAGTATGACGGGGGATACCGTTCAGTTTCATTACCAGCCGGCGCCAAGTGCCGAAGCGATTGCCAGTCGAACAATTACGTTGTACGGCTTGCTCACGGCCCCTAGTGCCGGCGCGTACTTCGTGGACCTGCTCAATGGCTCAAATCAAGTAATCACTTCAACTCGAGTAGGCGTGGGTCCATGCCCGGCCGGAGATGTTGTGCCGGCCGCTCCCGCCGCTCCGGCCGTCATCACCATCGACTTCGACGGTAACGGCGGAACGTGCACCACCACGAAGGTGACGGGCTTCGAAGGCACGTGGGCGAACGCTCCGACGGACAGTGTGTGCACGCGCGATGGCTACCTGCTTGGATCTTTCAACACCAGCGCCGATGGATCCGGACTGTCGATTCCCGTGGGCGGCAACCTGAATCTCACGGGTGACAATCGGCTGTTCGCGCAGTGGCTCAGCGCTGACGCCCCGGTCCTCACTCCTGGTGCCCCGACGGATGTCGTAGCGACCTCGCTGTGGAATCGCGTTCAGGTCAACTGGACTGCGCCCGTCAATCAGGGCACGACCCCGGTGATCAACTACCTGGTCAATGCGCATCCGGGCGCGAGCGTCTGCATCACCAGCGTGGCCAAGGACAGGAAGCCCACACAGTGCTCGTTCAACGGCCAGCTCACGGCCGGTACGAAGTACACCTTCACCGTCAGCGCACTCAACTACGGCGGCTGGGGAGATACGTCGATCGCGAGCGCCCCTGCATCCCCGCAGTCTCTTCGGATCACCAAACACAAGCGGTCGAAGGTGTTCCTGAGTCGCGACTCGAAGGTCGACGTCGGCGGCATCGCGCCCGGCTACGCGGCGCGTACCAAGGTCACTCCTTGGGTCAAGGTGGGCGACACCGGCACGTGGGTCGCGCAGAAGGGTTCGCTCGCCACGGTCAATGCGTCCGGCAAGTTCGGGTGGGGGGCAAGGTTCCAGAGGAACGCGGCCAGCCAGTCCATCTACGTGAAGTTCACGGTGGACGGCACGAACTTCAGCAACATCGTCCAGATCCGTCCGTCCGGGGCGTCGACATCCGTGAAGCAGATCTACATCGTGCGGAAGGACCGCGAGATTGCTCCCTCGGGCCGGCAGTACGTCGTGGCCACGGCGCAGACCCACGGCTTCAAGAAGGGGGAGCAGCTAGCGGTCTGGCTCAAGTGGGGCTCGGGAACGTTCGCGAAGTCGCCTGGCTCGCTGAAGGTGGCGGCGGATGGGACCGTCGGGTTGAGAATTCCCGTCGCGACCCGGAATCGCAGCGAGAGCGTCACGTTGTACATCGCCAGCCAGGACGACCAGGTGAAGAGCAACGTGGCCACGGAGTCCGCGCCGTAAGTCGGCTGCTCGCCCGCGCCAGGGCGGCAGAATGGCGCATTATGCGCGTATGCGTATACTGCCTCCATGATGAGAGCATCCGTCGCCGGTGCATCCGGCTATGCCGGCGGTGAGCTGCTCCGGCTGCTGGCCGGGCACCCCGACTTCGAGATCGCAGCCATGGCCGCCGGGGGACGGGCGGGGGAGAAGCTCTCGGCCGTCCACCCCAACCTGGCCGGACTGGGCGACCGCACGCTGGTCGCGACCGATGCAGCGACGCTGGCTGACGCCGACATCGTGTTCCTCGCCCTTCCGCACGGGGAGTCGGCCGCGCTGGTGGCCCAGCTGCCCGCGGATCTGCCCGTGGTCGACCTCGGTGCCGACTTCCGGCTCCGCGATGCGGCAGCGTGGCAGAAGTACTACGGCGTAAATCATGCGGGCACATGGACCTACGGACTCCAGGAACTGCCCGGCCAGCGTGCTGTTATCGAGCGGTCTCGTCGCGTCGCG
>CAIVQM010000388.1 GCA_903908025.1 uncultured bacterium | reverse complement strand
GATGACGTTGATCAGCTTGTTGAGCTGCTTCGTCACCTGCTCGAGCGGAAGGGTGTCGACCGTGACGACGATCGTCATGCGCGAGACGTCTGGAAGTTCCGTCGGCCCCACGGCGAGGGACTCGATATTGAATCCCCGTCGCGAGAACAGGCCGGCCACGCGGGCCAGCACACCGGGCTTGTCCTCCACGAGGACGGAGAGCGTATGCCTGGACATCAGTCGTCTTCTCCGCTCCAGTCGGGCGCCATCTCGCGCGCGACCATGATCTCGTCATTGCTCGTTCCGGCGGCCACCATCGGCCACACCATCGCGTCCTTGTGGACCACGAAGTCGATGACCACCGGTGCGTCGTTCAGGCTCATGGCCTTCTCGATGGTCGCATCAACCTGATCGGGCGACTCGCAGCGCAGGCCGTGGCAGCTGTATGCCTCGGCGAGCTTGACGAAGTCGGGAATGCGATGTGAGTCCAGGTTGGTGTTCGAGTAGCGCTCGTTGTAGAACAGCGTCTGCCACTGCCGGACCATGCCGAGGTTGCCGTTGTTGATGAGGGCGACCTTGATCGGGATGTCGTTGATGGCGCAGGTGGCCAGCTCCTGGTTCGTCATCTGGAAGCAGCCGTCACCGTCGATCGCCCACACCGTGGCATCGGGGCGCCCCACCTTGGCCCCCATGGCCGCCGGAACCGCGAAGCCCATCGTGCCGAGACCACCCGAGTTCAACCAGGTCTTGGGGTGTTCGTAGTTGATGAACTGAGCGGCCCACATCTGGTGCTGGCCGACGCCGGCAGCGAAGATCGTGTCGGAGCCGCTGATGATGCCGAGTCGCTGGATGGCGTACTGCGGCGACAGGCTGCCGTCGTCGTAGGTCTCGTAGCCCAACGGGTACGTCGCCCGCATGCGCGAGAGCAGCGTCCACCACTCCTCGTACTCACCGACCTTCCCGGCGATCTGCTCGGCCTCGATGGCCAGGATGAGCTCCGGGATGATCTCGGCCAGATCGCCGACGATCGGCACGTCGGCCTGCCGGTTCTTGCCGATCTCGGCCGGGTCGATGTCCGCATGGATGATCTGGGCATCCGGCGCGAACGTGGACAGCTTTCCCGTCACGCGATCATCGAAACGCGCACCGAGCGTGATCAGCAGGTCGGACTTCTGCAGCGCCCCAACGGCCGCCACCGTGCCGTGCATGCCGGGCATGCCCATGTGCAGCGGATGGGAGTCCGGGAAGGCCCCCCGTGCCATCAGGGTCGTGACGACGGGGATTCCTGTCATCTCCGCCAGTCGGCGCAGCGGTCCGGACGCATTCGCGCGGATCACCCCACCGCCGACGTACAGCACCGGTCGCTTGGCCGCCATGATCATCTTGGCTGCCTCACGCACCTGCTTGGCATGCGGCTTCGTGATCGGGTGGTAGCCGGGCAGGTCCATCTGGACGGGCCAATGGAACTCGGTCTCGGCCTGCAGCGCGTCCTTCGAGACGTCGACCAGCACAGGGCCCGGTCGACCGGTCGCTGCCAGGTGGAACGCCTCGGCGATCGCCCGCGGGATGTCGTCGGCATTGGTCACGAGGAAGCTGTGCTTCGTGATCGGCATCGTGATGCCGCGGATGTCGGCCTCCTGGAAGGCGTCCGTGCCGATCGATCCGCTCGGCACCTGGCCGGTGATCGCCACGATGGGAACCGAGTCCATGTTGGCGTCAGCGAGCGGGGTCACGAGGTTGGTGGCGCCGGGGCCGCTGGTGGCCATGCAGACACCCACACGACCGGTCGCCGCAGCGAAGCCCTCGGCCGCATGGCCGGCGCCCTGCTCATGGCGGACGAGGATGTGGCGGATCTTCTGCGAGTCCATCAGCGGGTCATAGAGGGGCAGGATGGCGCCTCCCGGGATCCCGAACACATCGGTGACCCCCGCTGCCTCCATCGCGTAGACCAGGCTCTGAGCCCCGGTTATCTTCTCGCCCATCACGTTCCTTCGCTCGACGCTTCCAATGAAAAACCCCCCGACCCGATACGGGTAGCGGAGGGAGCGCGCGGCTGACCTGAAGTCAGCCGACGCGCCTGCGTACTACGAGAATTCGTGCCACGGGTCGAACCCTACCAACCGCAAGCATGCGTAGCCACCCGGACCTCCCGTGACCTGCGTCTCCCCCCCGTGGCGAGGTCAGTCGCAGACGGCACCCTTCGAGGCGGAGCCCACGAGCCGGGCGTACTTGGCCAGGACGCCGCGGGTGAAGCGCGGCGGCAGCGGCACGAAGGCAGCCCGCCGGTCCGCAAGCTCGGCCTCGTCGACGAGAAGGTTGATCGTGAGCGCGTCGATATCGATCCGGACCCGGTCACCGTCCCGCACGAGCCCGATTGGGCCGCCATCGGCTGCCTCGGGAGAGATGTGGCCCACGCAGAGCCCGGTGGTCCCGCCCGAGAATCGGCCATCGGTGACGAGGAGCACCTGCTTGCCCAGTCCCGCGCCCGTGATCGCCCCGGTGATCATCAGCATCTCCCGCATCCCCGGGCCGCCCTTGGGTCCTTCGTAGCGGATCACGACGACATCGCCAGCCTGGATGGTGCCGTCGGCCAAGGCCGCCATCGCCGACTCCTCCCGTTCGAAGACCCGTGCTGAGCCCTCGAACTCGCGGATGGGGACTCCGGCCGTCTTGACCACGGCACCCTCAGGCGCCAGCGAGCCGCGCAGGACGCTGGTCCCCCCGTGCGTGCTGAGCGCATTCGCGACCGTGCGGATCACCCGACCATCCGGTGGCGGCGGATTGATGTCCGCCAGGTTCTCGGCCAGGGTCTTCCCTGTCACGGTCAGGCAGTCGCCGTGCAGGAGCCCCTCCTCCAGCAGCACCTTCATCACGACAGGCACACCGCCAACGCGATCGACGTCGAACATCACGTACTCGCCGAACGGCTTGAGGTCGCCCAGCAGCGGCACCCGCGCGCCAATCCGATTGAAGTCCTCGATGTCGAGCTCGAAGCCGCATTCGTGCGCTATCGCGGGCAGGTGCAGGACGGCATTCGTCGAGCCGCCGAGCGCCATCACCACGGTGATCGCGTTCTCGATCGCCTCGCGGGTGATGATGTCGCGGGTTGTGATGCCCCGATGGACGAGTTCGACGACGGCCTCACCAGCCCGCCGCCCCAGCGTCTCTCGGCGGCTGTCCACTGCTGGCGGTGCGGACGAGCCCGGCAGCGCGATGCCCATCGCCTCGGCTGCGCTGGCCATCGTGTTCGCGGTGTACATGCCTCCGCAGGTGCCGGCGCTCGGGCACACGGCCCGCTCGATGCGGTCGAGGTCACCATCCGACATCAGTCCTCGGGCATTCGCACCCACCGCCTCGAAGGCCGTCACAATGTTGACGGTGCGCTCGCTGCCGTCCTCAAGTCGCACGTGACCGGGGAGCAGGGATCCTGCGTACATCAGCACGCTGGCCACGTCGATGCGCGCCGCCGCCATGATCATCGCGGGGATGCTCTTGTCGCATCCGGCGAGCGTGACCATGCCGTCGAGTCGCTCGGCCTGCATCACGGTCTCGACCGAGTCGGCAATGACCTCGCGGCTCACGAGCGAGAAGTGCATACCCTCGTGACCCATCGAGATCACGTCGGAGACGGTGATCGTCCCGAACTCCATCGGGAACCCGCCGGCCGCATGAACGCCCTGGCTGACCGCCGCCGCCACGTCGCGCAGCGACATGTTGCAGGGCGTGATCGTGTTGTACGACGAGGCGATGCCGATCTGAGTGCGCCCGAAGTCGGCATCGTCCATCCCCAGCGCACGCAGCATGCCGCGAGCAGGGGCGCGATCACGGCCCTCGGTCACTTCGAAACTGCGGGGTTTGGGGTCCATGTCCCGAGCGTAGGATGCGGATCCACGGGTTGCAGCGGGAGGCATGGCAATGGCGTTCACGACGATCATCTCGGCAGCCGAACTGGCGGAGCACGTCGACGATCCCGCGTGGGTCGTCCTCGATGCCCGCTTCACCCTCGACGACGAGCAGTGGGGGAAGGCGGCCTACGCCGTCGGCCACATCCCCGGAGCACAGCAGGCCGATCTCGGCACCGACATGGCCGGCCCGATCATCGACGGCGTGACGGGACGGCGACCCTTCCCCGATCCTGCCGACTTCGCCCGCCGCCTCGGCGAGTGGGGAATCGACGAGACGACCCAGGTCGTCACGTACGACGCTGACGGTGGCCTGATGGCCGCGTCGCGCCTGTGGCTGATGCTGCGCTGGCTCGGACACGATGCCGTCGCCGTCCTCGACGGTGGACTCCCGGCGTGGCTCGCAGTCGGTGGCGCCCTCACGACCGGCGACAGCACACGCGCTGCCCGCACCTTCACCGTTCGGCTGCGCCCCGAACTGCTGGCTGATGTCGACGAGGTCGATGCCGCCCGAGTGCTCCCGGTGACATGTGTCTTCGACTCACGTGGCGCCGAGGGCTACCACGGCGGCGGGGTCTATCAGGACGCGATCCGCGGACACATCGCCGGCGCAGGCCTGGCAGACCGGGCCGAGACCAAGACGCCCGACGGCCACTTCCGACCCGCAGACGAGCTCCGCGCGCACTACCTCGGCCTCATCGGCGACCTGCCGCCCTCTGATGTCATCTTCTACTGCGGCTCCGGCGTCACCGCCGCCCAGAACCTGCTCGGCATGGAGATCGCAGACCTGCCCGGGGCGCGCATGTACGTCGGATCGTGGAGTGAGTGGATCACGGATCCGAGCCGACCGGTGGAGCTGTGAAGCCCCGCTACCGGTTCGCCGTGATCGGCACGGGATTTTTCGCGCAGAACCACCTGCATGCGTGGGCCGAGATCCCCGAGGTCGAGCTGGTCGCGGTATGCGATGTGGACGAGGGCCGCGTCCTGGCAGCCGCTGCGCAGTTCGGCGGCCGCGCATACACCGATGCCGCCGAGCTCTTCGCAAACGAGGAACTCGACTTCGTCGACATCGCCACGACGCCGCCCACTCATCGCATGATGGTCGAACTCGCCGCGGTGCACGGGGTGGCCCCCATCTGCCAGAAGCCGTTGGCCTGGGAGATGGCCGATGCACGGGCGATGGTCGATGCGTGCGCCGCAAAGTCACTTCCGTTCATGGTGCACGAGAACTTCCGTTTCCAGCATCCGATGCGGCGGATCAAGGAGCTCCTCGACGCGGGCGCCATCGGCCGCCCATTCTTCGGACGGGTGTCCTTCCGCACGG
>CAIVQM010000387.1 GCA_903908025.1 uncultured bacterium | reverse complement strand
CTGAAGCATCGCAAGCGCAAGGAGAAGGCCCTTCGCAAGCTCGACTCGATGGAGGCCAACCTCACTCGCCTGCAGGACCTCACGACCGAGCTTCGTCGCCAGCTCAAGCCGCTCGGCCGCCAGGCCGAGGTGGCCCGCCGTGCCGTGGTCATCCAGTCGGAGGTCCGCGACGCGCGGCTTCGCATCATGGCCGACGACCTGCTCCACCTGCGCGAGGCGCTCGCGGCCGAGGTGGCTGACGAGACGGCCCTGCGGGAGCGGCAGGCCGAGGTCGATGCCCGACTCGCGACCCTGCTCGAACAGGAGCGCTCCGCGGAGGAGCAGGCGCTGCTCGACGCCCCACGGGTAACCGCGGCGCAGGAGACCTGGTTCTCGCTCAGCGGGCTGCGCGAGCGCTTCCACGGACTTGTCCAGCTCTCCGCCGAGCGCGTGCGGCACCTGCAGCCGGAGCCCGAGGAGGAGGACTCCGGCCGCGATCCCGAGCAGATCGAGGCGGAGGCTCGCACTCTGCGAGCCGAGGAGTTCGAACTCGGCCGACAGGTCGAGGGCGCCCGTGATGGGCTGTCACATGCCGAGGCGAGCCGGATGGCGGCGGAATCGGCGGCGGCTTCGGAGGAGCGACGCGTCGCCGAGGCCGCGCGTGCCGCAGCAGATCGACGTGAGGGACTGGCGCGACTGACCGGCCAGGTGAACTCGGCCCGATCGCGCCTCGAGACCCGAGCGGCGGAGATCGAGCGGCTGTCCGTCCAGATTGCCGAGGCCCGCCAGCGGGGCGAGGGTGCGCAGCATGAGTTCCAGCGCATCGAGGTCGATGTTGCGGGCCTCGACGCCGGCGAGGTCAGCCTCGATTCCGAGCATGAGGGAGCAGAGGTCGAGCTCGCTGCCGCTGACGGGGCGCTTGAGCAGATGCGCACCCGGGAGTCGGCCGTCGAGCGCGAGCGCGCCGGCCTGGCCGCGCGCAGCGAGGCGCTGGCCCTGGGTCTGGAGCGCAAGGACGCCGGTGCCCGTCTCGTCGAAGTCGGTGACCGGCTGACCGGGATCCTTGGACCACTCGCCTCGCTGCTGCACGTCGAGTCGGGTGCTCAGGCTGCTGTTGCGGCTGCCCTCGGCGATGTTGCGGACGCCATCGTGGTGAGCGGGATGGACTCGGCGATGCAGGCCATCGTCCTGCTGAAGGACGAGGATGCAGGCCGCGCCGCCCTGGTTGTCGCTGACGCCGAGGCCGTGCGCCCGAGCCGTCCCCATGTGCGCGACGCGGGCCAGCCGCTGCTCGACTTCGTTCGCTGCGAGCCGATCCTCCAGCCCGTCGTCGACCACCTGCTTGAGCGCTGGACGCTGGTCTCCGATCTGGGCGAGGCGGCCGACCTGGCGCCGCATCATCCGGGACTGTCATTCGTGACGCGCGACGGCGACGTGCTCGCGCAGGGTGTCGTGTATGGCGGCTCCGCCAGCACGCCGAGCCTCCTTGAGATCCAGGCCGCCTATGACGAGGCGAACGAGGCGTTGACCCATCTTGGGCACGAACTCGATCGACTGCGCTTCGACATGGCGGCGGCCCGCACGCGTCAGACCGCTGCGGCCGGCCGGGTTGAGGGAGCGCTGGCCCGCCTGCATGAGTCCGATGCCCGCATGGCTGCGGTCGCTGAGCAGCTCGGACAGCTCGGACAGGTTGCGCGCGCCGCCCTTGCCGAGGCCGATCGGCTCGGCCAGGCCAAGGATGCGGCTGAGACTGCGCTGGCCATCGACAGCGATCAGCTGGAGACGCTGCAGGCTCGTCTCGAGCTGGCAAGCGAGGAGCCGGTCGACGACAAGGCGAGCGATGACCGCGAGCACCTCAACGCGGGTGCCTCGGCTGCCCGTCGGCACGAGGTCGACGCACGACTGGCCTTGCGCACATCGGAGGAGCGAGTAGCGGCCGTGTCCGCGCGGGCGCAGCAGCTCGAGCGGGCTGCTGAGCACGAGCGGCAGGCGCGTGCGGCGGCGATGGAACGTCGCGAGCGGCGGGCACGTGAGCTGGTGGTGGCGCAGGCCGTCCTTGCCGGTGCGCGCGTTGCCATGTCCCGCATCGAGTCGTCTGTGTCATCGGCGGGCCGTGAGCGCACGCTGGTCGAGCGCACCACGAAGGAGCGCGACGCTCACCTGTCCACCGTCCGCGCAGCCCTCCGCGAGCTGGCTGTCGAGGCCGACAAGCTCAAGGACTCCGTGCACCGCGACGAGGTGGCCCGCGCCGAGCAGCGCATGCGCATCGAGCAGGTCCAGGACAAGGTGCTGGAGGACTTCGGCATCGAGCCCGAGGTGCTCATCGACGAGTACGGACCCGAGCAGCTCGTGCCGCCGACACCGCCGTCACCCGGCGACGAGGTTCCGACAGAGGAGCCCGAGCCCTACCCGTTCGTTCGGGTGGAGCAGGAGAAGCGACTCAAATTGGCTGAGCGCGATCTCGCGCTGCTGGGTCGCGTCAACCCGCTCGCCCTCGAGGAGTACTCAGCGATGGAGGAGCGGCATCGCTTCCTGACCGAGCAGCTCGACGACCTGAAGCGCACACGCGACGATCTCCTCGACATCATCAAGGAGGTCGACGCCCGCGTGCAGCAGGTGTTCACCGAGGCCTACGAGGCGGTCGAGCGGGAGTTCGAGGGCATCTTCGCCCGGCTGTTCCCCGGTGGCGAGGGCCGACTGATCCTCACCGATCCGTCAGACATGCTCAATACCGGTGTCGACGTCGAGGCCCGTCCACCAGGCAAGAAGGTCAAGCGCCTGTCTCTGCTGTCTGGTGGAGAGCGGTCGCTCACCGCGGTGGCGTTCCTTGTCGCCCTGTTCAAGGCCCGGCCGAGTCCGTTCTACGTGCTCGACGAGGTCGAGGCCGCGCTCGACGACGTCAACCTGGGTCGCCTCATCGACATCATCGAGGAGCTCCGCACGTCGTCACAGCTCATCGTCATCACGCACCAGAAGCGCACGATGGAGATCGCCGACGCGCTGTATGGCGTATCGATGCGCGGTGACGGTGTGACCCAGGTGATCGGCCAGCGGTTGCGCGAGAGCGACCCCGTCAGCGCGTAGCGATTGTTTGGCGAGCCAGGACACTGCCCGCAGTTCCCGTGACGATCATCGCCTGGGCGATGGCATAGGTCGCCATGATCAGTGCTGAGGTAAGGGGCGTTGCGGTGAGCGGCCCGAACGCGGTGACGGCGATGAGCGCGTCGGACAGGACGAACACAAGCGCACCCCACGCAACTCGCCAGCCGAGATTGCGTGGCACTCGAAGCACGAGGTCGAGGGCGGCCAGCGCCATGGCAAGGGCAACGGCGCTGTAGACCATCACCGGAATCCGCAGGGCACCGACGCCAGCGGAGACCAGCAGGTTCAGGCCCACCCAGATGAGGAGGTAGGGAACGGCAGCGATCTTCCAGGCTCGGACGAGGCCCAGGCCAGGAATCCGCAGGAACGCCATCAGGTAGCAGACCTGCATCGCGAGGAAGCCGCCGATGCCGCCCAGGAAGAACAGGTCGCCGGAGCCCATCAGGGCAAGGTCGCCGATCCACGCGAAGCCGATACCGACGGCCAGCCAGCGCAACGACCTGTCGAGTCCGCCGGCGCCCCGGACCGAGACCACCAGCCAGGCCATCAGCAGTGGCATCAGCAGCGGCTTGGCGACCCATATCAGGGTGGTGATGTCGACCGCCTCG
>CAIVQM010000386.1 GCA_903908025.1 uncultured bacterium | reverse complement strand
TGCCAGCGCAGCAGCGCCTCAACCGCAACGATCGAACCCGTCGAGAGGTCGATCTCCGGCTGGTACCAGACTGCCAGTTCGTCCTGCTCGATGGCCTGGGCCAGCCGAACCTCGATGCCCGCCCGCATCGAGAGCGCGGCGCGCATGCCGTCGCCGAATGCCAGCGCACGATCGCGGCCCTGCTCCTTCGCGCCGTACAAGGCGGTATCGGCCTCGCGCAGCAGGTCCTCGGCATCACCGCTGCCGGCCGAAACGGTGACGCCGACGCTGATCGTTGCGAACAGCTCACCACCGCGGTGGGCGAACGGCCTACGAAACTGCTCCACTAGGCGCGCAGCGCCCCGCGCAGCCTCGTCCGGGTCCTCCAGCTCGCGCATCACCACGACGAACTCGTCACCGCCTGGTCGGGCAAGCAGGTCGCTCGAGCGCACCAGCTCCTGCATCCGCGATGCGGCCGCCATCAGGAGCTCGTCGCCGACGGCATGTCCGAGGGTGTCGTTCACCGACTTGAACCGGTCGATATCGATCAACAGCACCGCCGTGAAGCGCCCCGACCGACGGGCCGCCGCCTGCGCTCGGGCGATCTCGTCGTGCATCTCGGCACGATTGGCCAGACCGGTCAACGGATCACGCGTCGCCCGCACCAGCAGTGAATCCTCCGACTGCTTCCGAACGGTCACATCGCGGGTGCTCGTGATGACGTGACCCACCGAGCCGGCAGCATCGAACTCCGGGACGAGAGTGGCTTCGAACCAGGTCGTTGAGTCGGCCTCGGTCACCTCGAAATGGAAGGCGGACGAGGCCCCGGTGTCGAACACCGCCTGGACATGTTCGAGCCAGAGTTCGGCATTGGCCACCTGCAGCTCGACCGGAGTCCTGCCGATCCACTGACTCTCCGGAATGCCACTAACATCGACCAGCTGGGCGTTGACGAAGTTGATCCGTCCGTCGGGGTCATACCTCGCAACGGCCTGGTGCGTGTTTGCGAGCACGATGCGCAGCATCTCGGCATCTGCAAAGCGCTGGGAGTCTTGTAGGCGCCGCTCCGTGACATCTTCGTGAGTCCCTGCCACGCGGGTCGGCTCACCATCGAGCCCCCACTCGACAACCGTCCCACGGTGACGCACCCAGACCCAGTGCCCATCGCAATGGCGCATGCGAAGTTCCTGATCGTAGGAGGACTCCAGTCCCTCCACGACGCGCATGACCGCCGCCTCTGCCTTCGCGAGGTCGTCCGGATGACACAGGGCTCGAGATCGGTCGATGGTGCCGGATTCCGGGTCCCCTCGCAACCGGCCGAGGATCTCCAGTGACCGGTCGCTCAAGTGCATCTCGCCGGTGCGCACGTCCCAGTCCCAGGTACCCAGCCGGCTGGCCTCTAGCGCGAACTCCAACCGCTCCTTGCCGGCAGCAAGCTGCGCCTGCACCGCCAGCAGCCGCTGTCGTGACACCACCTGGTCGTGGATGTCGCGGATGGTCTCGACTCGGCCAATCACGTTTCCGTCGTCATCGATCAGCGGCTTCGCACGCGCAGCCATCCACCGGTATTCGCCGCTCTTGTGCCGGAACCGCAGTTCCAGCTCGGCACCCTCCTGTCGATCCCGGTCGCGCAGGAGCTCGTCGCGGGCCGCCACCATGTCACCCGGATAGACGAGCTCCGCGCCATTGAGGTGCAGGGCCTCCTCGGCCGAGTAACCGAGCACCTGCTCGAGGGCCGGCGATGCCCAGGCCAGTTCACCCGTCGGGGACACGACCATGACGGCGACGGTCGTGTTCTCCGCCAGCAGCCGGTATCGCCACTCGATCTTGGCCATCGGGTTTCCAGCATCGGCAGTCCCAGCCGCCGCACCCTGACCCCCGATGGTGTGCACGCCGTGACAGTAGGCCGTCAACCTCACGTTTCGCGCACGGAAGCACTAATAAGTGCGGATCACTTTCCCGGCAATTCATCCCATACTCGGCCAACTTGTGACGCGATTAGCCCCGCCCGATCATCGGAACCGTCACGACCACCGCGGTACCAGCCGCCGACGACCCGATCGCACATGTGCCATGCAGATCGCCGGCTACCAGTGACTGGACGATGCTGAGGCCCAGTCCCGTCTGATCCGCATCGAAGTCGGCCGGCAGTCCACCGCCGTCGTCGCGCACCGTCATCACCAGAGCATCGGACGCGGACGACGTGACCCGCCCGAGTTCGACAGTGATGGTCGACGCGTGCGCATGCTCGACGGCATTGTGCAGCAGCTCCGACATCGCCATGGCCAGCGGTGTCGCCAGGTCCGCCGACAGCGAACCCCACGACCCGTCGCGGACGAGGACCGCTGACTCCCCCACCCCCGCATACGCAGGGGCAAGATCGCGCACCAGGCCCATGACGCGGTCGACGATCTCATCGAAGTCGACGCGTTCACCCGTGTCAGCCGACAGTGACTCATGCACGATGGCAATCGCCGCCACTCGCAGTTCCGCCTCCGCGAGTGCTTCCTTCGCCTCGGCCGTCGATGCGCGCCGCGCCTGCAGACGCAGCATCGCCGCCACTGTCTGCAGGTTGTTCTTGACGCGATGGTGGATCTCGCGAATCGTGGCGTCCTTGCTGATGAGGGCTCGCTCGCGACGACGCAGGTCCGTGGCGTCCTGCACGAAGATGATCGTGCCCGCCCCGGCGCCATCGCGCACGAGCGGGATACCGCGCAGCAGAACAACCGCCGTCAGGTTCTCGATATCGGCGCGACCGGCAGCACGACCCGACGCCACGGCAGAGAGCGCCTCATCCATCGGCCCCGGTCGATGCGAGAGCCGCAGGGCCAACTCGGCAAACGATGAGCCGACGACATCCGTCGCAAGGCCAAGCCGACGCAGGGCACTCACCGCATTGGGGCTCGCATACGAAACGGTGCCCGAGGAATCCAGCCGGACGATGCCATCGCCGACGCGGGGCGCCTCGGTGGTGTCGAAGCCGGTCTCCGCAACGGGGAAATCGCCCTCGACCAGCATGGCGAACAGATCGTCTGCTGACGTCAGGTAGATCTCCTCGAGCTGCCCGGCCACTCGCGGCGATCCCGACGCCCGCCGTGCCAGCACGCCGATGACCCGGCCATCCCTTCGCACCGGGTAGGCCTCCGTCTCGCCCGGCACCCACGGCTGTTCGCTGTCGCGCTGGGTCACCGAACGGCCAAAGGCCACCGCCTGGTCCAACTTCGGGTACCGGCCTCGCGGTGCGAACGCCCCGACGACATCGTCGGGCACGGCTGTGGGGGCCGTCGTGGGGCGCACCTGTGCCACCGCGACCAGGCCGCCCTCGTTCCAGGTCGGCACCCACAGCACCAGGTCGCTGAGTGCAAGGTCAGCGAGTAGGGACCATTCCTCGGCTATCCGTGACAGGTGCGTGACATCGTCATCTGTGAGGTCGGTGCGGTCCTCGACCAGTCGCGAGAGGGTTGCCACGATCAGCGAGGATACGCGCCGAACACCGCTGATCGGCAGCAGCGCGCGCCGAGCTGCCCTACCAGAAGTGCAGGCGCGAGATGGGGACGGACGCAATCGGATCCATGGTCAGCGCATCGCCGTTCCAGGTCACGACGGAGCCATCGGCACTCACGCGAACCTCGCCCACGGCATCGTGCCGGACGAGATCATGTGCACGGACGGTGCGGCAGTCCCGCACCGCGACCACCCGGCGAGCAACCGGTGCGGCCGACTCCGCGACGGCAGCCCCATTGGAGAAGAGCACCGCGAGATCGGACGGCACCACGCCGAGCGCACCGTACTGGGGTCCGAGCACGAGCGGCTCGGCCGAGTCGATGCTGGCATTCGGGTCGCCCGTGACCCCCCATGCCGGAAAGCCGCCCTTGATGACGAGCTGCGGCTTGGCGGCGAAGTACTCCGGGCGCCACAGCACGATGTCGGCGAGATGCCCGACGGCCAGCCGCCCGACCTCGTGCGCGAGTCCGTGGACGAGTGCCGGGTTGATGGTGATCTTCGCGAGGTAGCGCAGGATGCGCTCGTTGTCGTCGCTCGTATCCTCGGCCGCCGGATCGATACCCGCCAGCACGCCCGCCAGCGCGAAGGTGCGCCACCAGGTCTCGCCCGCGCGGCCCATCCCCTGCGCATCCGACGACGTCACGCCAATGACGCCCAGATCGTGCAGCCGGCCCTCCGCCGCCATCGTCACGCCGCGCACGCGCGAGCGCGCGATGCGCACGTCGCTGTCATTGCCCGGATTCATCCCGTGGCACAGCAGGATCATGTCGAGGTGCTCCGCCACGGCGTTTACCCCGTACGGCAGTGTCGGATTGGTTGACGACGCGAGGACATTGTCGACACCGGCGAGCTGCAGGACGTTGGGCGCGTGGCCGCCACCGCATCCTTCGACGTGATAGGCGTGCAGGACCCGCCCGTCGAGGACGGCGAGCGTGTCCTCGACGCTCATCGTCTCGTTGAGACCGTCGGTGTGCAGCGCCACCTGGAAGTCGAACTCGTCGGCGACGCGCAATGCCGTGTCGATCGTGCGCAGCGTGGCGCCAGTGTCCTCGTGCACCTTCAGCCCGCAGACATGTGCACCAACCGCCTCGCGGATCGCCTCACCGTGCGAGGCCGAACCGCGGCCCAGCAGCCCGACGTTCACGGGGAACGAGTCCATCGCCCGTAGCCCGCGCTCGAGCACCCATGCCGACCCGAGGCCCACGCCCCACATCGGTCCGGCCTCCTGGCCGATGACGGTTGTGACGCCGGACGAGATCTCCGCCTCGAAGACACGTGGGCTGAGCGTGTGCACGTGGGTGTCTATCCCGCCGGGAGTGGCAATCAGCCCGTCGCCATCGATGACCACCGTGCCGGTGCCGACGACGACGTCGATGTTGTCGGACGTATCGGGGTTGCCCGCCTTGCCGATGCCACAGATGCGACCCTCACGGATGCCGATGCTCGCGACCCGCACACCGTCGACGGGATCGAGCACGACGACATTAGTGATGAGCAGGTCGCAGGACTCGCGAGCCGACAACGAGCGCAGGCCCATACCGTCGCGACCGGTCTTCGCGAAACCGACGCGGAACTCCTCGCCCTGATCGGGCACCCGCGCATCAATACGCAGTCGCAGCCGGGTGTCTCCGAGGATGACGGTGTCGCCCGCCAGCGGGCCATACTCGCGGCTCATTCGCCCGCCTCCTTCGCCGATCGACGGAGCCCCATGAGCGCAGCGATCGCACCATCAGCCGTGTCGATGTCGCCAGCAGGCTGCCCATCGACGACGTCGAGATAGCCACAGTCGCGGAGCGTTGCCAGCGCGCGGGCACGAACCGCAGGGTCGTCGAGGGATCCGTCGATGGCACCGGAATTGCCGACGACGATCCGATTCCCGGCAATCCCCGTAACCGGCAGCCGAACCGTCTGGCCGGCGTTGATCCACACCGTCTCACCGGTCGGGATCGCCAGCCGCATGCCGAACGCCGCAGCGCGGTCGAGCCGCAGCCGGGGGTTCACCTCAGCGAGGTGAATATGAGACGTGAGACCGATCGCCGTCGATGCCTCGTTGCCGATGTCGACCATCGCCATGGCCGGCGGTGCCCACGCCTCGTCGTCGACGATGTCGGATGCTGCAGCGCCGAAGGGGTCCTTGACGACGACGAGTCGCGTGCCGTCATCGAATCGGGCCTCGACCCGGATCTCGCCCAGCGCCGCGGGCACTCCCGGCAGCACGTCCGACGCGGCAAGCAGCCGGCCGGCTCGGTCACGCGCCTCGGTGAGACTCAATCCATCGCGCGCCCACTCGCAGACGGCGTCGGCGATCAGCGCCCGGGCCTCCGGCACGTTGAGCAGCAGTCCACGATCGCGACGACGCTGCGCGAGGGACGCCTCCAGATGCAGCAGGAGGCGGTCGCCCTCGCCGGGAGTCAGGGGCATGTCACCCTCCGTGAACGCGGTGCCCGTCGCACCAGGTGCCGATGACCTCGATGGCCTCGATCTCCAACGGTTGCACCTTACGCGGATCGCGAGCGAGCAGGACGACGTCGGAGCGCGCGCCCGGCCGGAGTACTCCGCCTCGCTCGTCGCCCGCCTGGAAACTGACCCCGGAGGTGTAGGCAGCCAGGGACTGCTCGACGGTGAGTCGCTCCTCCGGCACCCAGGGATCACGGAAGTCGCCGTCCGTCATCTGGCGTGTCACGGCAACCTGGATTCCCGCGAGCGGGGCATAGGTGGTCACCGGCCAGTCGCTGCCGAAGGAGATCGGGGCACCGG
>CAIVQM010000385.1 GCA_903908025.1 uncultured bacterium | reverse complement strand
TTCGCCCTTGCTCGCTAAATGTGCCCTGATGTTGTTCCTGTGCCGTGAAACGGCAGAGGGTGGGCTCACCTGATCGAGGTGAGCCCACCCTCGTCACCACCCACACATGAGAATTGGTCGCCGACGGGCGTGCCGGTGAAGGCCGCTAGACCTCGGAGACCTTGACCGGCCGGTTCTCCTCGATGGACTTGATGGCTGCGTTCGCGATCACGAGGGCAGCCCGAGCGTCCTCACCGGTGACCGATGGGGTCGCTCCCGTGCGGATGCAGTCGACGAAGTGCGCGAGCTCGCCTGTGTACGCGTCCCGGAAGAGGATGGTGTCGCCGCGCGCTGTCATCTGCTGGATGCCGTTGGCGTTGTAGTGGCGCATCGGGGTGCTGGCCTGCTCACCGGCGACCACCATGCCGGCCGAGCCGAAGACCTCGCCACGAACGTCGTATCCGTAGGCGGCGGAGAAGTTGGCCTCGGCGGTCGCCATTGCGCCGTTGTCGAAGCGGATGAGGACGATGGAGGTGTCCAGAAGCTGGTTGGCCTTGAAGTCGGGCGCGACGAGCGCGTCCGCCATGGCGTAGACCTCGACGGGCTTGGCCCCGTTGGCGAACCACAGCAGCGCGTCGAAGTCATGGATGAGCGTCTCGCGGTAGATCGTCCACGGGGGGACGCCACCGGGGTTGGAGAGCCCGGGGTCACGGGTCAGGGAACGCAGCAGCTGGACGGTGCCGATGCCGCCGCTGACGATGACGTCATGCGCGGCGGCAAAGTCGGCGGCGAAGCGACGGTTGAATCCAACCTGCAGCGGCACGCCGGCCTCGCGGGCGGCCGCGATGGCGCGGTCTGCGTCCTCGAGCGTGAAGGCCATCGGCTTCTCGACCCATACGGCCTTGCCGGCCGCCGCGGCGGCCACGACCAGGTCCGTGTGGAAGCGCGCAGAGGAGGCGATCAGGACGCCGTCGACATCGGGGGATGCTAGGAGCTCAGCGGGGTCGGTGTAGGCGACTCCGCCAAGGCGCGAGGTCAGTTTCTCGGCTGCGCCCTCGGCCGGGTCGGCGACGGCGACCAGCTCGGCGTCCGGCAGGCGCAGGGCGACGGTCTCGCCATGGAAGGTGCCGATGCGCCCGGCGCCGATGAGGCCGAGGCGGACGGGGGGAGTGGGCAGTGTCATGTGCGACCTCCGTGGTTGCGGCTGGTGTGTCGTGCGTCGGGAGTGTGGGCAGGAGCTAGTTGGTAGGGCGGGAGAACGCGGTGCGGAATCGCTCAAGTGCCACTTCGCTGTCTCCGGAGGGCCAGGCCTCCATGCCGACGTTCCCGGTGTAGCCGAGTTCGCCGAGGTGGGCGGCGATCGCGGGATAGTTGATCTCGCCGGTGAAAGGCTCACAGCGGCCGGGGACATCGGCGATCTGGATCTCGCCGATGTAGGCGAAGGAGCGGTCGATCAGCTCGATGAGGTTCCCCTCGCCGATCTGCGCGTGGTACAGGTCCAGCATCAGGCGCAGGTGAGGGTTGTCGACCGCACTCACGAGGGCGAGAGTGTCCTCGGCCAGGCCGAACGGGGTGCCGGGGTGGTCGACCAGCAGGTTGAGGTTCTCAAGGGTGAACACGACTCCCTCACGCTCGCCCAGCTTCGCGATCCGGTCGAGGGTCTTGGCGGCGGCGAGCCAGTCCGATCCCGTGACGACCTCGCGGGAGATGACGGGCAGGCCCTTGTCGTCCAGGCCCGTGCCGTGGATGTTGAGCCGCGGGCAGTCGAGGCGGTGCGCGACGGCGATGGACAGCTCGGCTGTGCGCAGCAGCTCGTCGGCGCCGTCCGGCTCGATGAGGCTGCCGTTGATGTAGCCGGTCATGGAGGAGAAGGTCGCGCCGGTGGCGATCAGGGCGTCGATGTCCTTGGCCGTCCAGTCCCAGATCTCGACCTCGAAGCCCGCGTCATCGATGATATGGATGCGCTCCTCGATCGGCAGGTCTCGGAACACCATCTCGGAACAGACGGCGAGCCCGAATCCGTAGTCACTACCTGGCATGGGGAACCCTCGGCAATCTCCGCGAAAGGCGAACTCTGGGACTAGAGCGCGCTAGTTCGCGTAGTCAACCGCGGGCCGAGAACGAAGTCAACACCTTTTCGCAACCGGTGCATCTACACTCCGCAGCAACACAGGCTGCAAACGAAGGGCATCTCCACATGGCAGCGAGCCGCGGCGGCCGCCGAAACCCGATGGATGGGGCCGGCGTCACGATGGAGGACGTTGCGCGCGAAGCGGGAGTCTCGCGCGCGCTCGTCTCCATCGTGCTGCGCGACGTGCCGGGCGCCAGTGAGAAGACCCGGGACCACGTCAAGGCTGTGGCGGCGCAGCTCGGCTACCGCCCCGACCATCGCGCTCGCCTCCTCGGGCGCCACCGCAGCGGCATGCTCGGCGTCAGCTTTAGCGTCAAGCACACCTTCCACGGCGACCTGGTCGAGCAGCTGTACCCCGCCGCTGACGCGGAGGGCTTCGAGGTGGGGCTCAGCGCAGTGGCAGCGACGCGGGACGAGGAGGAATCAGCTGAGTCGCTCATCAACTTCCGCTGTGAAGCCCTCCTGCTCCTTGGCCCCACCCTGCGGCCCGCGCAACTGGAGAAGCTTGCCGCCATCGTGCCGACCATCGTCATGGTGCGACGCGTAGAGGTTCCCGGCGTTTCCGTCGTCCGAACCGACGACCGCGACGGCGTCCGGCAAGCGGTCGACCACCTCGCGGCACTGGGACACAAGGACATCTGCCACATCCATGGCGGGACGGCCGCCGGCGCCGCCGAACGACGCCAGGGCTATCGGTCCACGATGAAGAAGCTTGGCCTGTCGTCGCACCTGCGCGAGATCCTCGGCGGGCTCACCGAAGAGGACGGCGCCCGCGCGGCAGAGGAACTCATCGCGAGTGGCCAGATGCCCACCGCCATCACAGCATTCAACGACCGATGCGCCTTGGGCGTGCTCATCACCCTGTGGGACTCCGGCATCAAGGTCCCCGAGGATGTTTCACTCGTTGGTTTCGACGACAGTCGCCTCGCGTCGCTTTCCCACGTGGACCTGACCACTGTCCGCCAGGACGCCTACGGGCTTTCCACCCTCGCCGTCCGCGCCGCCGTCCAGCGCATCCAGACGGGAGCCCGCCCAGGAGAGACGGTGGTGCCGCCGACCCTCATCGTGCGCGGCACAACCGGGCCGGTGCCGAAGCGCACCAGCCGGCGCATCAAGTAGCGGCGGAACCCTGTGCTGCAGTTCCGGCAGCTCCAAATCACTCAGGGATTTAGCGCGCTCTAGTAGAAGTTGCCGAATCGTTATGAATCCACGGTTGGCGACACAAGCGAAACCTATTGACGCGCTCTAGTCCGCGCACCTATCGTCCGAGTTCATCAGTGACGCAGGTCACTGGCCGGCAGCTCGAAGCTATGCAACGGGGATGTCCGTCCGACGCACTACCCGAGTCGTGGACAGACCGCCGGGCAAGGTTCCTCAACCCTGAAAGGACCATCCTTGAAGAAGAACAAGTTCCTCGTTGCGGTGCTGGCGTTGCCGCTGGCGCTTGCCGCTTGCACGTCCACCAGTTCGTCTTCCGACTCGTCCTCCGCGGCCGCGCCGGCTGAGGGCTCGGCCGCCGCGACCGCGGCTGCTAGCGCTGCTCCCGCTGCTGGAGGGGAGGGCTACGGCTACAACATCGCCGTCGTGACCCACGGTGGTGCAGGCGACGCGTTCTGGAGCGTCGTCAAGGCTGGCGCTGAGAAGGCCGGTGCGGACCTGGGCGACAACGTCCAGTACCAGAGCGACGGCGACCCGCAGAAGCAGGCTCAGCTCATCGACGCCGCCGTCTCGCAGGGCGTCCAGGGCCTCGTCGTCTCGATGGCGAACCCGGATGCGCTCAAGGACTCGATCGCCAAGGCCACGGCTGCCGGCATCCCGGTCATCACGATCAACGCCGGTGGTGACAAGAGCAAGGAGTTCGGCGCGATGAACCACATCGGTCAGGACGAGGCCGTCGCGGGCAACGCCGTCGGCGCCAAGATGGCCGAGGCCGGCGCCAAGAACGTCATCTGCGTGATCCAGGAGGCCGGCAACGTCGCCCTCGAAACCCGCTGCCAGGGCGTCACCGACGGCCTCGGTGGCACGGTCGAGAACCTGCAGGTCGACAACAACGACCTCACCGGCGCTCAGGCCACCATCAAGTCCAAGCTCCAGGCCGACCCGTCCATCGACGGTGTCGTGACTCTGGGTGGCCAGATGGCCGCTGTGGCTGCCGCGGCAGTCGAGGAGGCAGGCTCGTCCGCCAAGGTCGGCACCTTCGACGTGAACTCTGACGTCACCGCGCTGATCAAGGACGGCAAGGTCCTCTTCGCCGTCGACCAGCAGCCCTACCTTCAGGGCTACATGGGCGTTGACCTGATGACGCTGTACCTGTCGAACGCGAACACCCTCGGTGGCGGGCTCCCGGTTCTGACCGGCCCGAGCTTCGTGACCCCCGAGAACGTCGACCAGATCTCCGAGCTGGCCGTTGCTGGCACCCGCTAGTTGCTAGACCCGGTGGTGGGGCGGGGGCACAATCGTCCCGCCCCACCACCGCACCACTCACGAACCTGGAGGAGCACCGATGGGCGCAGTCAGCGCTACGGCCGATGAGCGAGTCGCCAAGGTCAGCGTGTTTAGGCGACTGCTGATGAAGCCGGAACTGGGCGCTGTGATCGGCGCAATCCTGATCTTCCTCTTCTTCTCGTTCCTGAGCCCCGTATTCCATTCCGCCGCCGGGATCGCCAACTGGCTCGACCCGGCCTCAACCATCGGCATCATGGCCGTCGCCGTTGCCATGCTCATGATCGGTGGCCACTTCGATCTCTCTGCCGGAGTGCAGATCGGTAGCGCTGGACTGATCGTTGGCATCCTCACGACGCACTTCCATCTCTTCATCTGGGCGTCGATCGCGGTGTCGCTCGTTGTCGTCCTTGCCATTGGAGCCTTCAACGGCTACCTGGTTGTAAGGACCGGACTGCCCAGTTTCATCATCACGCTTGCCACCTTCTTGATGCTCCAGGGCCTCAACCTGGGCCTCACCAAGCTGATCATCAACACGGTCCAGGTCGGCGGCATCCGCGAAGAGCCCGGCTACGACAGCGCCAAGGCCGTCTTCGCCAGCCAGTTCACCCTCTTTGGCCAGGAGTTCCAGATCACCATCCTGTGGTGGATCCTCTGGACTGCGCTTGCCACCTGGATCCTCATGCACACGCGCTTCGGCAACTGGACCTTCGCCACAGGCGGCGACAGGAACGCCAGCCGCAACGTCGGTGTCCCAGTCAAGAGCACGACGATCAAACTGTTCATGATCGTGTCCGCAGCGGCATGGTTCGTCGGCACAACCGAAGCGCTCCGACTGGGCTCGATGCAGGCCAACGCCGGCTTTGGTCGTGAACTCATCTTCATCGTCGCGGCCGTCATCGGCGGCTGCCTCCTGACCGGCGGATACGGATCGGCGATCGGGGCGGCAATCGGCGCACTCATCTTCGGCATGACGTCGCAGGGCATCGTCTACGCCGGATGGGACTCCGACTGGTTCAAGTTCTTCCTCGGTGCGATGCTCCTGCTCGCCGTCCTGTCCAACGAGTACGTCCGTCGCCGCGCCGCGACGCAGAAGAAGGGCTGACGTCATGACTATGGCACCTGAGACGGCGATCGATGCCCCCGTCCTCGAGTTGAGGAACGTCTCCAAGTACTTCGGCAGCGTCATCTCTCTCAAGGACATCAGCACTTCCGTGCGCGCCGGCGAGGTTACCTGCATTCTGGGCGACAACGGCGCCGGCAAGTCCACACTCATCAAGACCCTGTCTGGTGTCTACCAGCCAGACGAAGGCGAAGTCCTCATGGACGGTCAGCCCATCACCCTTGATAGCCCGCGTGCGGCACTCGATGCCGGGATCGCCACTGTGTTCCAGGACTTGGCGGTCGTGCCCCTCATGTCCGTGTGGCGCAACTTCTTCCTCGGTTCCGAGCCCACGAAGGGCAAGGGCCCATTCAAGAGGTTCGACCAGGCGACCGCGAAGTCGATCGCCCGCAAGGAACTCAAGGACATGGGCATCGACATCCGCGACCCAGACCAGGCGGTGGGCACCCTGTCGGGTGGCGAGCGCCAGTCAGTGGCGATCGCCCGAGCTGTCTACTTCGGTGCGCGCGTACTCATCCTCGACGAACCCACCTCCGCCCTCGGTGTGAAGCAGGCCGGCGTCGTGCTGAAGTACATCGTCCAGGCGCGTGACCGTGGGCTGGCCGTCGTCTTCATCACGCATAACCCCCACCACGCCTTCCCCGTCGGCGATCGCTTCTTGATCCTCAACCGCGGGCACAGCATGGGCGACTTCGCCAAGAACGAGATCACGCGCGAAGAGCTCACCGCGATGATGGCCGGCGGCGCCGAACTTGAGCAGCTCGCACACGAGCTCTCCCGCGACTCGGCCGACCCGCAGGTGCGCGAAGCTGGTAGGGAGTTCAAGGACGAGGCTGCGGACCTCGGCATCGCCGACTGACCGCCGCTGCCAGTTCTGGCAATCCATCACACCTGACATGCCTGAAGAGAGCGACACCGTGAACGACTTCCTATCCCGCATTGCCTAGGCACCAATCTCATGGGGAATCTGCGAGGTCCCAGGCTGGGGCGAGATGATGCCGACTGACCGCGTACTGAGCGAGATGCGCGAGTTTGGATTCCGTGCCACCGAGATGGGTGCACCCGGGTTCCTGCCGGCCGATGGCGCTGCGGCTCAGGCCAAGCTCGCCGAATACGACATGCAGATGCTCGGCGGCTTCGTCCCTCTGGTCCTGCACGACCCGGCTCAGCGGGAGGCAACGATCGGCGCCGCTATCGCTGCTGCCGACGTATTCCAGGCTTCGGGCGGCTCGAAGTTCGTCACGGCCATCATCGTGGACGAGGCGTGGTCAGACCCGATCCCCTTGAGCGAGGACCAGAAGGCCCACGTCGTGGAGATGCTCGCTGTCATCGACGCCATCTGCGAGGAGCGAGATCTGGAGCAGGTCATCCACCCGCATGCGCAGACGCTGGTGGCGACTGCGGCCGACGTTCAGTGGCTCCTGGATGACTCACGCGTGAAGTGGACACTTGACACCGGCCACCTCGCGATCGGGTCACGCCCTGCATGTATGGAAGTACACCGAGGAGGTGCTGCTCCAGCAGGGCTCCTGAAAGGACCCCGAGACCGTGCGCCGGTTCTACTCCGGCATCACCGACCAGACCCTCGCTCAGGCCATGGCCATCCACGGCTGGGGTGGCACTGATATCTAATAGTATGCAAATGCTTGGCTACAAGCCAAGAATCTGCATACTATTAGATATGGCGTATGGGGCAAGAGAGACAGCC
This sequence comes from uncultured bacterium, assembly GCA_903908025.1. GTDB lineage: Bacteria > Actinomycetota > Actinomycetes > S36-B12 > S36-B12 > UBA10649. The sequence continues at coordinate 8,474 of CAIVQM010000385.1, read as the reverse complement.
GTGCCCGCGCGGGCACTGCTTGAGCCGACCCTGCTTCTGACAGGCAAGAGCGCGTCGGCTGTGTACTCGCAGCCCGCCGCAGAGCTCAAGCGCCTCACCGATGCAGGTGTGATCATCAAGATCGCCCGTGGCTACTACGCGGCCGTCCCGATCGGAAAGCAGGGGGGTGCGTGGCTGCCCTCGATGGAGGACCTCACCGCGGGGCTGGCGAGCGCGGTCTACGGCCCCGGTAGAGGAGCGCTTTGGGGTCTATCCGCCGCGCGAGTCCACGGAGCCGTCCCCCGAGCCATTGCTGCCGGATACGCACTCGGCCCGGCTCAGCATCGGCCCGTCACACTTCTGGCGCGCCCGGGGCAAGTGACGTTCCGCAAGAGAGATCCGGAGCGCCTGGACCTCGACTTCCTCGAAACCGAGCTCGGGCCAGGGCGGGTCACCTCCGTCGCCCAGACGATCCTGGATCTCAGCACCGGGGCCTTCGACGACGAAGGCGATCCGAGGACGGAGGCCGTCCGGAACCTGATGATGTCCGTGGACGCCGACGAACTAGCAGACCTGGCAGTCCGAGTGCGTGGTCAGGCGGCGCTGCACCGTGCCCGAACGTTGGTCGCGCATGCTCAGTGATGCAGACCGCCAGAACGTCAAGGCCGCCTTTGGCGCCGATGACGCCCAGGTCGAGCGGGACCATCTCATCTCCCATGCCCTGGCTGCCATCTCCGACGATCTGGGCGAGCGGATCAAGTTCTACGGGGGAACAGCGCTGTCCCGCACGTTCCTGCCGGTGGGCCGGCTCAGCGAGGACATAGACCTCATCTCAGTCGGAGCACGTGCCGACGTCGCTGACGCATTGTCACGAAGCCTCACGCGTCGCCTGGCGCGTGAGTTCGGCAGGCCAACCTTCCAGCCGGGACTCATCAATGCTCGCGGAGCTGAACCCGTCACGGCCGCATTCCCGAGCGGGCCCAAGGTCCAACTGCAACTGCTGCCCTCGGATCACTACCCTGCGTGGCCCTTCGAGCGCCGCGAACTCGAGCGGCGGTACGCCGACGCCGGACCGGCGACCCTCCTGGCGCCGACCATCGACGCGTTCGTTGCGTGGAAGACCGTCACACTCATGGATCGGCGTGCACCGCGTGACCTGTGGGACCTGGCCGCTTTGGCACGTCTCCGCCCCTTCACGGGGGCCGCCGCCGAACTCTTCGCCGCGCTCGGGCCGTTCCGGTCGTTGCCGTCGGTGTCAACGATCCCGGCGGCTCCGGCTGAGAATGTGTGGGAACGCGACCTCGCGCACCAGACCCGGCTGTCGATTACGGCGGCGCAGGCCAGAGCCGAGGTGGTGCGCGCGTGGGCGGCCCTCGCCCCCGACGGCGGAACGACGGGGTAGCCGGGCAGGGGTCCTCACGGTGTCCTTGCTCAACCCCAGAAGGCACACATCGGATCAGCATCGATCTCGTTCAGCAGTGACGTGAGGCTTCCGGTCGGCAGCGGCGTGTAGCGACGGAAGTCGCCGTTGGAGTCGCTGACGCCAAGTGACCACTCGCCTCGCGACTTGACGTAGGTGAGCCGGGCCACCGCCATGAAGGTCCACGGATCGGAGGCGGAACCTTCCCACGGCGGCCGCTCCTCGCCAATGTCGACGGCGCGTGCGCCGATTGAGCATGTGATGCGCAACTGATCGGCGGGCAGCTTGGCGGACTGCGCTGTGCACCAACGACGGATTCGGGCGAGGTCGGTCTCCGAGAAGTGGCGGTCGCTCATGGGTCGATCCTTGCACTCGCCGGAATCTGTTGCTGTGGTTGAGGAATCCCTAGCCGGTATCGTCAGCATGGTGCTGGAAGGTGTCTTCGATCCGCCGAAGGTCGGCTGCGTGCGACCACGTCATCCGAAGCCACGTCAGCGGGAAGTTCTACCCCCGAATTAAACCGAAATGACCTCGATTGACCCGGAACTTGCCGTACCGAAACGGACTCAAAACCGTTGGTACTAAACGAATACCCCTAAGCGTGAGTGCGCTCGTAATGCGTAGGTCCGGGGTTCAAATCCCCGAGGCGGCCCCACGTGAAAGTCGTTGCGCTGCAACGTATTTGATGCATTTTAAGCGTCTCCGGTATGCGTCCGATTCGTCTCCTTTGTTCGGTCCTCGCCCTTTCCTCGCCCTTTCGCGCTGCGACCGTGGGGTCGCTGTCTTTCTCCTACCTGGTTAACGCTCTTCGGTGGGTTCCTGTGACACAAGCACCAGGTCGCCACCTGAGCGCAAGTCGCTCTCAGGTGGTCATGGCCCGATTGGGGGCGGCCGCGGATCTGTGCCGCTTCTGGCCGCGTGAACCTCCTTCCTAGCGGGTGATCACTCCGGTACAGATCATGACCGTGGAACGGTCCTTCTTGACGGTGATGATGATGGCGATCAGTGCCAGGAGCATGAGGATCGCCTGAACGCCGAGGTTGATGCCGGCGCCAGCGTCGGTGTCCCTTGACGCCCCCTGGCGCTATCGTTCAGGCATGGCTCCACTTGATCGCGTGACCCGCTCGATCGACGTGATGGGCGGGAAGCCGTGCGTGGGCGGCACCCGCGTGACCGTCGGCACCGTCGTCGGCCTCGTCGCGGCGGGCAAGTCCATCGCGGAGATCCTCGACGCCTACCCCTATCTGGATGAGCAGGACGTGATGGAGGCCCTCGCGTATGCCGCCTGGCGAGTCGAGGAGATCGAGATCCCGATCTCCGCATGAGGTTCCTCGTCGACCTGAACCTCAGCCCGAGGTGGGTCGACTTGGCACCGCGTGGTCCGCGTCGTCGACACCGGCGCCGAATACTGATCCCGCCCGCCACCCGCTGATGCTCGTCTTCATCGATGTCAAGAGATTAGATAATGCTCTATACTTCAAAAGTGACTAGCATAGGAAGCACTTTCCTAATCAATGGCCTGCTTCGTGAGGTCTCCCACGAACAGCCGTTGGACTTGGCCCTGCTCCGCCAGAACGGCATCTCACCGGCACTGGCGGCCCATTATGCGCGTACCGGGTGGCTGGAGCGACTGGCCAAAGGGGTCTACTGCGTGGCGGGTGCCCGTCTGGATCGTGACCAGAGCCTGATCTTCCTCCAAGGCCGCTTCGGGGGCCTGCACGTGGGCGGTCGGACGGCACTCGCATGGCAGGGAGTGCGCCAGTACCTCGAGGCGCAGGAGCGCCTGACGATGTGGGCATCGACTCGCGGTGACCTCCCCGAATGGTTCACCGAGCGCTTCCCCGGGAGCCTGACAAAGCTGAGCCTGTTCGACGACGCGACGAAGGAAGCGGGCATCGTCACTCCGCCGGCGGTCACCGACGGCGTCAGGGTGTCCACCAGGGAACGCGCCCTGCTTGAGCTCCTGCGTGAAGTGCGTACTGCCCTGCAGCTGCAGGAGGCCCGTGAACTGTTCTTCGCCACGCTGGGGCTGCGCGCAGCAGTGCTGGGTGAGTTGCTGACCGGCTGCACGAGCGTGAAGACAGTCCGCCTGTTCCTGATGTGGGCGACGGAAGCAGGCAACGTCGACGTCGATGCACTTCGGGACCGGTTCGACCTGCCCACGGGGAGCGCATCTCGTTGGATCGGCACGCTCTCTGACGGCACGAAGCTGGTGCTTCCGGCATGATCGATCGAGCCTTCATCGATGCCACCACGCTGCTGCTGCAGATCGTTCCACGCGTCTTCGCCACCGACCGGCTGGCTCTCAAAGGCGGAACGGCCATCAATCTGTATCTCGACGATGCGCCTCGCCTCTCGGTGGACCTTGACCTGGTATTCACGCAGCTCGGGCTGTCGCGCGAAGACGCGCTCGCCGCCATCAGCGACGAGATGCGACGCATCGCGGTGGCTCTGTCGGCAGATGGCCTCGAGGTGAGGCCGGTAGTCGCGGCTGACATCGGTGAGACCGGGCTCGTCGTGTCCGACGGCAGCACGCAGGTCAAGGTCGAGACGAACACCGTGTTCCGCGGCACGTTGCTGCCGCCTGTCGTGCGATCGCTGTCCGCGGGCGCGGCGCAATGGCTCAGCATGGATGCGCCGGCACCGGTGCTGGATCGATCCGAGGTGTTCGCCGGCAAGTTCATGGCCGCCCTCGACCGGCAGCATCCACGCGACCTCTACGACGTGTGGCGCCTGTATGAGGGCGGGCCGATCGAGCCAGGAATGATCTCCGCCTTCGTCATCTACCTGTGCGGGCACAATCGCCCGGCCCACGAGGTTCTGGACAGTCCCGAGCGGCTCTCCGCCGAGGACTATGAAAGGGCGCTCGTTGGGATGATCCGCGGAGACGTGCCACCGCTCGCCGCGCTGCTTGCCAGCCGCGCCCAGCTCCGACGTGACATCGTCCAGGGCATCTCGGAGTCCGATCGCGCCTTCATAGCCGGATTCTTCGCCGGTGCGCCGGACTGGTCGTTGCTGCCGTACCCGCACGCAGGCGGGTTGCCCGCCTTGGCGTGGAAGCTGCGCAACCTCGAGACCCTTCGCAGCAAGCGACCCGATGAGTTCGATCGGCAGCACGCCTCGCTGGTTGCCCTGCTGACCTGACCGGTGCCGTCGTGTTCCTCTCGTCTGATGCGGCCAGTTACGTCCACGCATCGGCGGTGCTGAGGTTCAAGCAGAAATTGGTTCGAATCTGCGCATAGATGCTCGCCCGTTCCGTCGCCCCTTCTCCACGTCGCTCAGTGTGCCTGGGTGTCGCTCCGTGTCACGAAACTCGTTGATAGGCAACAAGTCGTAGAGGCGTATCCATGCGTGGGTGCAGTCTCGTAATGTGTAGGTCCGGGGTTCAAATCCCCGAGGCGGCCCCAAAATGTGTGTAGTTCCGCCTGATGCTTGACAGATGGCGTTGTTGCATTGCGCGATCACGGGGCGTGCGGGATTGTTCGCGGAGTCGGACCCAATCAGATCGCCAACTGGAGTTCGTCGAATGCGGCGGCCAGCCGCTCAGTGGGTGCGGTGTCGACTCCGAGTTCGTAGTGGCCCCGTCTGACGTTCTGGATGAACGCGTGCCCTCGGATCACGACGCTGGCGGTCCGGTTCGTCTTCCGTCCGCGCATCGGTCGCAGCCGGGATTTGAGCCGGCCGTGGTCGGCTTCGCACCAGTTGTTCTCGTACTGGCCGGTGTTGTGGAACGCCGCCGGGATCAGCTCGTCGATCACGTTCGCCGGGGCCGGGGCCCGGTCGGTGATGACCTCCGCGGGTGAGCGGTGCGCGGAAAGGACAGTGGTGAAGAACCGGCGCGCCGAGGCGATATCCCTGTTCCTGGAGACGAATACGTCGATGACCTGGCCGTGCTGGTCCACTGCCCGGTACACGTATCGCCATACCCCGGAGACCTTGACGTAAGTCTCATCGACGAACCACCGGTCCCCGACCTGGTGCCGGCTCGGGCGCGCCGCGTCGATCAGTTCGGGGGTGAACCGGTGGACCAAGCGGAACAAGGTGACGTGATCGACGTCGATTCCGCGCTCGGCGAGCAGCTCCTCCACGTCCCGGTACGAAAGGCCGTACCGCAGGTACCAGCGGACCGCCAGGAGGATCACCTCAGGAGGGAAACGGAACCCCGCGAACGCCGAAGGAGCTTGAACGGGCGGTCGCGAACGGCGGTTGCGCTTCATCCAGACACCCTCACCAGCCCCGGGCGATACGTCAAAGCAACACTGCCCGCTACCCTCCTTCTGGGGTTAGCCTCACTCGGCTGTCCCCGTTCAGGCTCGTCCGAAGAGAATTGAGGTAGGTCATGGATTTCTACGCAGTCGTCGACCCCGCCACCGGCGAGCAGGTCAGCACATACCCCAATACCAGTGATGCTGAGGTCCGCGAGGCAGTAGCTGCTGCTGCCGCGGCTCACGCGGCCTGGTCGACGCGACCTGTCTCCGAGCGTGCCGCGATCGTGCGCCGTATCGGCGAACTCCATGTAGAGCGGGCCCAGGAACTTGGCGCGATCATCCAGCGCGAGATGGGCAAGCCGTTGGCGGACGCCGCCGGCGAGGTCGAGTTCAGCGGCGCCATCTATGCCTACTACGCAGACAATGCCGAGCGGCTCCTGGCCGATCAGCCGATCGAACTCGCCGACGGTGAGGGAACGGCAGTGATCCGCCCAAGTTCGGTGGGGACGCTCCTGGGGATCATGCCGTGGAACTTCCCGTACTACCAGGTGGCGCGCTTCGCCGGCCCCAACCTTGTACTCGGCAACACCATTCTGCTGAAGCACGCCTCGCAGTGTCCGGAGTCCTCCGCGGCGATCGCGGCTATCTGCGTCGAGGCGGGTGTTCCTGCGGGGGTGTACGTGAACCTCTACGCAACGATCGCGCAACTCGGGGGCATCATCGCCGACCCCAGCGTGCGCGGTGTGTCGCTGACCGGCTCGGAGCGTGCGGGTGCCGCGGTCGCGGAGATCGCTGGCCGCAACCTCAAGAAGGTCGTCCTCGAACTCGGCGGCTCTGATCCGTTCATCGTCATGAGCACTGACGATCTCGATGCGACCGTTGATGCTGCCGTGTTCGCGCGCAACGACAACACGGGGCAGGCCTGCAACGCCGCGAAGCGCTTCATCATCATCGACGAGTTGTACGACGCCTTCCTGGCCATGTACACCGAGAAGATCCACGCTCTTGGGCTGAGTTCCCCGATGTCGTCCGCGCGAGCGGCGACAGGCCTCGCGGAGCAGGTGGATCGGGCGGTCGCGTCCGGCGCCACGCTGGTCTCGGCCGGTGAGCGGCACGACACCTTCTTCCCGGCGGGTGTCCTGACCGGCCTCACTCCCGACAACCCGGTGTACTACGAGGAGTTGTTCGGTCCCGTGGCCCAGGTCTACCGCGCTGCCGATGAGGAAGATGCCATCCGCATCGCCAACGACACCCCCTTCGGGCTCGGCTCATACGTGTTCAGCACTGATCAGGCTCAGGCGCTGCGGATTGCAGACCGCCTCGACACCGGCATGGTCTTCATCAACGGAGTCGGCCTTGACGCCCCCGACCTGCCCTTTGGCGGCACCAAGCAATCCGGCTTCGGCCGCGAGCTGGGCTCGCTGGGAATCGAGGAGTTCCTCAACAAGAAGATGATCCGCTCAGTTACCTGACGTGTCGAAGCGGCGTACGCGAGCCGACGTCCGCGGAAACCGACGCCGATCCGCTGGGCAGCGGTACCTGGGCTAGTGGAACTTCCAGCACTTGCTGGCTAGCCGCGCCCAGGTCTGCTGCCCGACTTTGCCATCCACCGTCAAGTGATTTCGGCGCTGGAACGACATCACAGCCTGACGCGTCTTCGCCCCGTACTTGCCGTCAATGGCCAGTTCGCGACCGTCGCTGCTCGTGGCGCTCACGGCTCGCAGCACCTCTTGAACCGCTTTCACCGCCTCGCGGATGTCGCGGTTGGAGGTGGACAAGAGTCGTGTGGTGAGCAGGAAGGAGAAGGGGTAGCGGCGATTGCCTTGCGGCACGGTTGGATCAGCGAAATCACAGACTTGGTAGACGCTGCCTCGAGGGTGGCTTGCCGTGGTCGATGCCTGGGCGGGGGCGAAGCCCGCAACGGCACTGAGCACCAGTGCCATTGCAGCCGCGTTGCGCGCCACCTTGCCGACGTTCAGTTGACGGACCATCGCGGTCGACCTCCACTCTCGATCCTCATGAAGGTACAGGCTGGGAGACCTCGGGAGATCTGAACGGCGTGGTTGGCTGCACCAGCGTCTGAATCCCCACTGGATCGCAGCCCGTGCATTGGCACCCACGATCGGGACGCGCGCGGAGCAGCGTGAGGACACTCCACATGGCGAGTGGGAAACGACGAATCACCCATGCGAGACCGGAGGTTGCGAGCCAGAATGCCCTGCCCCGCTCGTCCTCGAGTGACGGCAACGGAGTCTGGGTCACGGGAAGGCCCAGGATTGCGACGGTGCGGTGGGCGAGGTGCTGGTAGCCAGCGGGTGACGGATGCGCTCCGTCGACATTGATATGCACGCGCAGGTAGGACCGCGGGTCACTCCAGCGGTCCACCACGACTGACGAGGTCTTCGCTGCGGCAGACATCAGTGCTGCGTTGACCGCGTGGGTCCGCGCGTGCAGGGAACGTCGCATGAATCCCGGCAGGTGCATCGTGCGACTGAGGTCCGGGACGGTTAGGACGACGACCGTCGCGTCAATCGAGCGAAAGGATGCAAGACACGCAGCCAGTCGATCCGCGAAGTCGTCGGTGTCAAAGGGTCCGCGCACGATGTCGTTGCCGCCGATGCTGACCAGAACGATGTCAGGACGCTCGGCGAGCACGGCCGCCACCCGTGCCTCGACATCGCGCAGGACCGCCCCTGTCTGCCCGAGATTGACGTCCACCCCGCCGATGAGCCGGGTGACGCGGCCGGACCAGGCCGGGTGACCGCCTGGCCGTTCGATGTCGCCGATTCCAAAGGCGATGCTGTCTCCCACGGCGACGACGAGGGTCACTCGCCCTCCCGGATCCCGGAGACCCCTGACATCACTGC